>CAVAFS010000335.1:0-395 GCA_963587975.1 Bulleidia sp.
ACAGAAAAATAGTGATTTTTGAAAATATTAGAAAAATAGAAAAGAGGACAGAATATGAACGAATTATATGAACTGATTGAGCAGAAAATAAAAGCGTCCGGTTATCCGAGAGAGATTTCCGGCGAGGTAGTATATAACGATATCTGTGATCAGATTGATGGTAAGGAAAATGGAGTATATCTTCTGTTATCAAAATTTGAGGAAGATGTAATTTTTGAGTATCATATCACAATCCGCGACGAGGATTTTAATCTGGGAATCTTAACAATGCGTGCACCAGAAGGCGTATTCGAAGTGGATTTCGATGCATAAAAAATTTTGAATAAAGAAAAAATAACTCAAGCGTAGTTTTGAGAATACTGGAGGAACTATGGATATTAAAGAACAAATTCATG
>CAVAFS010000335.1:405-4018 GCA_963587975.1 Bulleidia sp.
AGCGATTGATTCCCAGCTTGGTACACCGGCAGAGGGCAAACCATTTGGAGAAGGCCCGGCAAAAGCATTGAGCGAGGGCTTGAAAATCGCAGAAGAGCTTGGTTTTCACACCGTAAATCTGGATAATTATTGTGGTTATGCAGAGATGGGCGAAGGCGATGAAATCGTAGGAATCGCAGGACATCTGGATATTGTTCCGGTTGGCGGAGACTGGAGTTATGATCCTTTCGTGCTGACACGCAAAGGAGATTATGTGTATGGACGTGGAACGACAGACGATAAAGGTCCGGTGATCGAGGCACTTTATGCGATGAAGCTGTTGCGCGATTCTGGCGTGAAACTGAATAAGCGAGTGCGCTTGATCATGGGATGCAATGAGGAGACCGGTTCCAAATGTATGGAACATTATAATGAAGTTGCGGAAGAGTTGTCATGCGGAGTTACACCGGATGCAAATTTCCCGTGTATTCATGGCGAAAAAGGACATATGTCAATGATGGCCTATTCCAAACATACCAAAATCATTTCCATGAATGGTGGTTTTGTATCAAATGCGGTATGCGATACTTGCACGACCGTGATCCCGGCAGAAGCTGGCTTAAAAGAAAAATTAGAAACTGCGCTTGCTGATACAAAACTGCAGGAATATAAAGTGACAGAAGAAAATGGTCAGATTGAGATTTATGCAAAAGGTGTTCCTGCGCATGCAAGCACACCGGCACTTGGAATCAACGCGGCTGGCGTGACATTTGAATGTCTGGAAAAAGCAGGTTTTGAGGATGATTTTGTAAAATTCTATAATACACACCTCGGAACTTCCTGCGACGGAGCCGGAGTTGGCTTGAAGTGCGAGGATGCTTACGGTGATCTGACATTCTGTAATGGAATTGTGAAAACAGAGGATGGCGTGATTTCCTGTACGATTGATATCCGTGTACCGGTTACCTTAAAAGAAGCAGATGTTCGTAAAATGTGCGAGGGCAGATTGGAAGATGAAAATGGTCGGATTGAGATAGAAGAAATCGGTGATCCGTTATTTTTCCCAAGGGAGTCTCCGTTAGTAGAAGCACTGTATAAAGCCTACGTGGATGTGACAGGAGATACCGAGAATGAACCGATGGTAATCGGTGGCGGAACATATGCGAAATCTCTGAAAAATATTATTGCATTTGGCCCGGAAAAACTGGGGATGGATTATCATATTCACAGTGCAGATGAATTTATTCTGGTATCAGAAATGGAAGAAGCGGTTCTGATTTATATGGAAGCGATTAAAAATCTGCTGGCAATTTAGTGAAAAAATTGGTTTACAATATTTATAACAAAATAAAAAGATAATATCAGGAATCCTGTAGAAAAATGAATCTAATGTGGGAATGCAGCCGCATGGATGATTGTTCTGCAGGATTTTTTGTAAAGAAAAATGAACTGTTTGAAATTGGTGTATTTGCGTTTGACATAAAAAAGAGAAGCAGTTATGATCAACGGAAAGAAATTTTCCCCAAAATCCTGTAACACTTTTTATGGTAAAATTGTTATATGTGTATCAAGAGGGGAGGGATATAGTGGAAAAACATCTCTTAAGTCAATTGTATAAGAACTATGGAAGAGAAATCTATCTATATCTCTTCTCGTTATGTAAAAATGCAGAGCTGGCGGAGGATCTGATGCAGGAAACCTTTGTAAAGGCATTGTTATCGTTGCCGGATGCTCACAAAAACATGCGGGCCTGGTTATATCTGGTTGCGCGAAACAGTTATTTTAATGAGCAGAAAAGGCAGAAGCGGCAGCTGATCAATGAAGAAGCCGTGGTGCAGCGGATGGCGCAAAATATGCAGAATCAGCAGGAAGATGAGATTTTGGAAAACGTGATAGAACAGGAAGAAAAACGGGCACTTTATCAGGCGATGCTTCAATTGTCGAACCGAAAACGTGAAGTATTGCAGCTGCAGAATTTTTGAACATAACACCGGAAAATGCCAGAGTGCTCAGTCACCGTGCAAAAGCGGAACTGAGAGAACTGTTAAGGAGGGAGGATACACTATGACATATCGTGAATTGATCGTATTGTATAAACAGAACAATTTGGATGAAGAGAAGAAAAAAGAAGTAGAATCGGATATTGAAAAACAGGAAGCAATCAGTGAGTATCTGTTTGACCGGGAAGATGCAGAGATGGAAGATGAACTGGATTCTTATTTCGCTGGTGCAACAGGAAATAGTAGTGCAGGAAAGGAAACAGAAAACATTAACAGTGTAGCAGAGTTTTCCGATGAAGATGATGTGCATGGAACTATTCATGCTAACCGAAGCAGTGGTCATGGCAAAAAAAATATGAAAAATTTACAGGAACAGAAATTTACTCTGGAAATTCAGAAAGCCATTCGGAAAGCGTTTTTGAAAATGGGAGTGACAGTGGGGGCTATTGTGCTGGCGGTCATGCTGTTTGTTGTGTTTGCCTTGCCGAAGGTTGTGGATAATATGTATTACAATCCGGGAAAAACGGTGGCAGAGAATACGAATCAGATGAGTCTGGACATGGCGGTGTATTCGGAGTTGTTTTTGCCGGGATATAACCGGGATACCGTTACAGTCAATGCACATGGATATGGAAAATATGATATAAATATTGCGCAAAATGTATCCTTGAATGGCAGAATGACAAATGTTTCCGGAAAGATAGAAAAGGGAGAATTGTATCTGTATAACAACAATATTTTGCGAAGACCGGTTGGAAATTGTTTTGCATGGTTTCAGTTTCCGATGGGAAAGGGCACTCGTTTATCAGATGTTTACGGAGAGGACAGCGATATTATGAGCGCATCTGGAAGCGTAAGACAGGCGAATGAGGCTTTGCAGAAGTTGAGCGATAGCGAGAAGTATGTGGCTTATGTGTCATTGGACAAAATGATGCCCTATGAAGAATTTATAGCATATTTGAAAAAAATCGGTGCGGACGAGACACTTGGACAGATCTGGTGTGCAGTATGTACGGAAAATACTGTTTTAGATAGCAATAATAGTGGAACACAGTCAGATGGTCAGTCAGAAAGTAATGCTGATGAAAATTTAGGCAATCAGGACGATAGTGTTGATGATGCGTCTGGTGTTAATTCAAATCAGGAAGATAATAATAGCAACACGTCAGATGCTGATTCAGACCAGGAATTATATGCAAATATGTTCCGGGAAAGCAACATGGGATTTAACTACAGTTTTTCCAGTTCTACAGCATTGAACTGGGATCGGGAAAAATACCCGGATCTGTTGCTGTGGGATGAATCCGTGTTCTCCTCAGAAGATGGATTCCAGAAAAGAACGGAGCAGCTGTCGGATGAAAAAGCAATGCAGACACATTTTACAAGCATGCTGCGTTATCTGGCAGACCAGAAGGCATTTACATCCATGATGGAAGCGGAAATGGGTGATGCAGAGCAGTTGGAGCAGGCGGCTGATTACGTGGAGAAAAACGGATTGATCATTTACGGGTTTGCATGTGTGACTGATAAGGAGACCTTATTGGAACTGAATGAGCAGCAGGACATCTTTTTGATTGATACTAATGTTCTGCAGTAATAGTGAAATTAATAAAAGAGATTGCAAAGTTTGACAG
>CAVAFS010000336.1:0-2391 GCA_963587975.1 Bulleidia sp.
TCGCGGAACTGGTGGAAGGCTTTAAAGAAGGCAATCAGTTTGAAACACTGCTTGGCGTTACCGGTTCCGGTAAGACATTTACTATGGCGAACGTTATTCAGCAGTTGAACAAACCGACGCTGATCATTGCGCATAACAAGACACTGGCGGCGCAGCTTTACGGGGAAATGAAGGAATTTTTTCCGAATAATGCAGTGGAATATTTTGTCTCTTACTATGACTACTATCAGCCGGAAGCTTATGTTCCGTCCACGGACACATACATTGCAAAAGATTCAGCGATCAATGAAGAGATTGATAAACTGCGTCTGTCTGCCACTGCGGCATTGACAGAGCGCAGCGACGTCATTATTGTATCCAGTGTTTCCTGTATTTACGGTCTGGGAAGTCCGGTGGATTATCAGAACATGATGGTTTCTCTGCGGCCGGGCATGGAGCGCGACCGGGATGATGTGATCCGCCAGCTCATTGACATTCAGTATATGAGAAATGATATGGATTTTCATCGAGGTACTTTCCGGGTGCGTGGCGATGTACTGGAAATTTTTCCGGCAAATAATACAGACACGGCAGTGCGTGTGGAGTTTTTCGGAGACGAGATTGATCGGATCACGGAAATCGATGTGCTGACTGGTGAGATCAAGAGCCGATTGGAGCACTGTGCAATTTTTCCGGCTTCGCACTATGTCGTTCCACAGGAGAAAATCAATCAGGCCACCGTCGAGATTGAAAAAGAGATGGAAGAACGGGTGCGTTATTTTAAAGGTGAGGACAAGCTGATCGAGGCACAGCGTATCGCGGAGCGTACGAATTTTGATATTGAAATGCTGCGTGAAACCGGTTTTTGCAGCGGGATTGAGAACTATTCGAGACATCTGTCCGGGTTGAAACCAGGAGTTCCGCCATATACGCTGATCGACTATTTTCCTGATGAATTTCTGATTATTGTGGATGAGTCCCATATTACGATTCCGCAGGTGCGCGGCATGTATGCCGGAGACCAGTCGAGAAAATCGACACTGGTTGATTATGGTTTCCGTTTGCCGTCAGCAAAGGACAATCGTCCGTTGAATTTTGAAGAATTTGAGAGTAAGATTGACCAGATGCTGTTTGTTTCCGCAACGCCCAATGTATATGAGAAGGAACATGAGCTGCTTTGTGCGGAACAGATTATCCGACCGACCGGTCTGTTGGATCCGGCAGTGGAGGTTCGACCGGTGGAAGGACAGATTGATGATCTGATCGGTGAAGTGAATAAAGAAACTTCTGCAGGTCATAAAGTACTGATCACGACATTGACGAAGAAGATGGCAGAAGATCTGACGGACTATATGCGTGAGATTGGTATCCGGGTCAAATACCTGCATTCTGATATTGATACGCTGGAGCGTGCGGAGATTATCCGTGATCTGCGTCTGGACGTGTTTGATGTATTAGTGGGAATCAACCTTTTGCGAGAAGGACTGGATATTCCGGAAATTACGTTAGTGGCGATTCTGGATGCAGATAAAGAAGGCTTCTTGCGTTCGGAGACCTCTCTGATCCAGACCATTGGACGTGCGGCGCGAAACAGCGAAGGCCATGTTATCATGTATGCGGATACGATTACGGATTCCATGCGTCTGGCGTTGGATGAGACAGAACGCCGACGTGCGATTCAGATGGCATATAATGAGGAACATGGAATTACACCGAAGACGATTCAGAAATCCGTCCGGGATCTGATCAGTATTTCGAAGAAGGTTGCGCAGGAAGAGATGCAGTTTAAGAAAGATCCGGAATCCATGAGCAAGAAGGAGCTGGAGAAACTGATCAAAGACGTAGAGAAGAAGATGAAGAAAGCGGCAGCAGAACTGAATTTCGAGGCGGCGGCACAGCTGCGTGATCAGATGGTGGATCTGAAGAAAATGCTGCAGAACACTTAATATATCTAAAAAATAGTATTTTTGCAGAAATACATTTTATGAAACCAATATGAGTAATTTGTGAAAAATAGTTATGATACATGCAGCATAAATTACTAAGAAAACGTGAATATTAGAAAGCGAAAGAAAAGAGAACAACTATGGCACAACAATACATTAAGATCAAAGGAGCCAATGAGCATAACTTGAAAAATATTGATGTCACTCTGCCAAGAGACAAGTTTATCGTATTGACTGGACTGTCCGGTTCCGGTAAATCTTCTCTGGCCTTTGACACTATTTATGCAGAGGGACAGCGCCGATATATGGAATCCCTGTCCTCCTATGCCCGTCAGTTCCTTGGACAGATGGAAAAACCGAATGTGGAGAAAATCGAAGGTCTGTCTCCGGCAATTTCCATTGATCAGAAATCAACAAACCGAAATCCACGTTCTACCGTCGGAACCGTGACGGAAATATATGATTA
>CAVAFS010000337.1:0-6540 GCA_963587975.1 Bulleidia sp.
TTTGCTAGTATTACAGCAGTTTATCCGTCACATGAATTGGTGGCTGCGATTACGGATATGCCTTGTTATCAGGCTTTCCCTCTGACGATTCCAATATGGCTTTTTGTACTGTTATTGTTTTTGGCACAAGTTGCATCGGTGATTGCAGTTGTGATAGTAGTTCTTTTTATTTCATATTGGAGAAAAAATTATATTCAGACGGTTTTCTTTGCAATATTGATTTTAGTTGTTCCGCTTGTTTTGAAACTACTTGGATTTTCATTTGCGGGATGGGGTTCGGTTTATCCATTATATTCCTGGACGGCTCTTAAATGATTATTTTCGTCATGCGCGAACAAATTCATTAGTCCATATGGAAATGATCTGTGCCATTGTTTGATAACGAAAGATATAATTCTTACGGCAAATGATGAAAAATAGATTTTGCAATGTTTTATTTACATTCCTAACGCAATATTGTAATATCGTATCAAGGAGGATTCCGTATGAATACATTATCTTTTATACAATATCTGATTGAGCGGTTTCAAATTGAACAGAAGAAACGAGATCGTTCTGGAATTTATGGCTTTACACAGCGCCTTATGGCTTATAACTCCAATAAAATTGAAGGAAGTACACTGACAGAGGAACAGACAGCATCTCTTTTTGATACGGGTATGCTCCCAAAATCAGATGATTATTATCGTGCCAAGGATGTGGAAGAAATGAATGGACATTTCCTGATGTTTAATAAAATGCTGGATACGTTGAATTCCAAACTGACACAGGAACTGATCAAACAATTTCATTTTGAATTAAAAAGCGGTGTTTTCGAAGATCGTGTAAATGGATATGCAATCGGGGAATATAAAAAACGTGCAAATATTATTGGTATGCAGAAAACGGCACTTCCCAGTCAGGTGCCAGAAGAAATGGATAAATTGTTTGCCTGGTACGAAAGTCAGGTTATTTCGCTGGAAACACTGGCAGAATTTCATGCACGTTATGAAAGTATTCATCCATTTCAAGATGGAAACGGAAGAACCGGACGTATGATTCTTTTTCGTCAATGTTTATGTAATGGTATTGCTCCGTTTATTATCCAGGATGCAAATCGTCCGGAATATCTGGATGCATTAAAGGCATATCACAATACTGGTTCTGTTACAGAACTCACAGATTTATTCAAAAAAGAACAGGATTATTATTGGAATGAGTGCCAATACTTTTTTGAGGAATAAGTAAAAATACCTGCGTCGATAATCTTTGGACGCAGGTATTTTTATCTTTAGCAGGAGGATTTTGCGTCAAATGCTGGGTTGAATGCATAGAAGTTCTTGGAATTCAACCGGTCGGTCACGAGGCGGAGACCTTCTCCGAAGCGCTGGAAGTGCACAACTTCACGTTCCCGCAGAAAACGGATGGGATCACATACTTCCGGATCTTTGACAAGGCGCAGAATGTTGTCGTAAGTCGTCCGTGCTTTCTGTTCTGCAGCCATATTTTCGAAAAGGTCTGTGATTGGATCGCCTTTGGACTGATATTCGCAGGCATTGTTCGGAATGCCGCCAGCAGCTACCGGCCAGAGACCAAGGGTGTGATCCACGTAATAGGTGTCAAATCCGCTTTTCTGGATTTCTTCCGGTGTCAGATCTTGTGTCAGCTGGCGGACAATGGCGCAGATCATTTCCATATGAGCTAATTCCTCTGTTCCAATGTCTGTCAATAACCCTGATACTTCCCGATAAGGCATTGCATATCTCTGAGACAGATATCGCATAGAAGCGGAGAGTTCTCCGTCCGGTCCGCCAAACTGGGAGATGATCACTTTAGCAATTGCCGGATTGGATTTTGTGATACAAACCGGATACTGTAATCTTTTTTCATACTTCCACATAAATTAGTAGTACCCCCTTTCCCATGGCCACGGTGACACGGCCCACTGCCAATAATTCTGCCTTTGTTCTCCGGTCTGGGTAAGGGGACCGAATTTTGTTTCGTATTCTGCCACAAAATGGTTGTATTTGTGTTTCATATGCTGAAAATAATCCAGTGCATCTGGATCCTTCGGATGCGTATCCAGAAAGAGGGTAATATCGCTGATGGCAAATCCACACTGATAGATGGCGTTCATCAGGCGCTGTTTTTCTACATTACATGCAGCGTTCACGGCACATTCCTCCTTTCCCGGTAAATGGTTTATCTAATTCGGCAAAAATAGTACCGACCTGAAGGGCGCGGTCCAGATCATACAGATTCCGGAACTGCTGCCAGGGAACGTAGGCCATGGCAATGGTCTGGTTCTCACAGTCGGGACGTTTAAAATCCGTCATATACGGACGATCAGAGTTCATGGAATTGCAATTACAGCTCAAAATATGATGTCCTTTCCTGATTTTTGTTTATTTTAGCATATGAAAAAGCGGGGGATAGTGTGCAAATGGTAACTGATTGTTTTTTGTTAAGTACCCCGGGTATTTTCTATTGACCGTGCAGGGGGTTAGGCTTTAAACTAGTGGCAGGGATAGGAGAGACCATAGGAAAGGGTGATTAGTTTATATGAGAGGATTACACACACAGGTTTCGGATTTGAGGAAGGATGTTTTTGTTGAGGTTGCGCGTATTGCGTATGAGTCTGAAAATATCAATGATGATTTGGAGGCAATTCCGTACAAGTTATCTCCGGATGAGAATCCACGTTTCAGAGACAGTGTTTACAGAGAGCGTGCAGTAAGTTCCGAACGTACCAGACTGGCACTTGGATTATCTCTTAGACCACAGAATAAACCGGTTCATATTACAAGCGGATTGGATGAAGCAACCGTGGATGAAATGTATTATGAGCCACCTTTGATGCAGGTAATTCCGTCTGCATGTAACGCATGTGAGGATAATGTATACGAGGTAAGTAACCTTTGCCGTGGATGTCTGGCACATTCCTGCATGGAGGTCTGTCCGCGGGATGCGATCACACATGTGGATGGACAGGCACATATTGATAAGTCAAAATGTGTCAAATGCGGAAAATGCAAAAGCGCCTGTCCGTATGATGCAATCGGTAAAAAGGTGCGTCCTTGTGCCGTTGCCTGCGGTATCAAGGCCATTGAATCTGATGAATATGGCAGAGCTGTGATCAATCAGGATAAATGCTTATCCTGCGGTATGTGTATGGTAAGCTGTCCGTTTGGTGCCATCGCAGATAAATCCCAGATCTTCCAGCTGATCCGTTGTATGAAAAACGGTGGAGAAGTTGTAGCTGAGATCGCACCGGCTTATGCGGGACAGTTTGGTAAAGAGGCGACACCGGATAAAATATATGCAGCACTGCTGAAATTAGGATTTTCACAGGTTTACGAGGTAGCACTTGGTGCGGATATCGGAGCTGTGACAGAGGCGCATGATTATGTTTATCATGTAAAAACCGGTGAAAAACCGTTCCTTCTGACCTCCTGCTGCCCGGCATGGTCCATGCTGGCCAAAAAACAGTTCCCGGAGATCATTGACAGTGTATCGAAGGAGCTGACACCGATGGTTGCTACGGCACGAAGCATCAAGAAAGAGCATCCGAATGCAAAAGTTGTATTTATTGGGCCGTGTGCGGCAAAGAAACTGGAAGCTATGAGAAGAACCGTCCGCAGTGATGTGGATTTTGTTATTACATTTGAGGAACTGGATGCCATGTTCGAGGCGCGTGGCATTGATCCAAAGACAATTGAAAGTCAGGGACATCTGCATGATGCAACGGCAGCCGGTCGTGGTTATGCGGTAGCCGGAGGGGTGTCTCAGGCAATCGAAAACTGTATCCGTGAGTATTATCCGGATGTAGAAGTGCTGATCGAGCATGTGGAAGGTTTGGATGAGTGTAAAAAGGTACTGATGCTTGCAAAAGCCGGAAGAAAGAACGGATACCTGATCGAGGGTATGGGATGCCCGGGCGGATGTGTAGCCGGAGCCGGTACACTGATCCCTGTACCGAACGCGAAGAAAGAAGTACAACAGATTGTTAAGGATTCTACTACAAAACTGCCTCCAAAACAATTACGGGAGATAGAATTAAAATAATTTATGAAGATTGACACAAGTCAGATCAATGCGATCAGGCACAAAGACGGGCCTGAGCTTGTACTGGCGGGACCGGGGTCTGGAAAGACTCTGGTCATCACCCGCCGGGTGCAGCATCTGATCGAACAATACCATATACCGCCATCTTCCATTCTGGTGATTACGTTTACGAAAGCGGCAGCCACGGAGATGCGACAGCGGTTTGAAAAATTAATGGGCGGCAGGAGAGTACCGGTTTCTTTCGGAACTTTTCATGCGGTCTATTTTATGATTTTAAAACATGCCTATGGATATACGGCAGATAATATTGTAAAAGAAGAGCAGCGATTGCAGTTTATGAAAGAATACATTCATCGTCTGCGTCTGGAATATGACGATGAGAATGAATTTATTTCCAGTCTGCTTTCTGAAATCAGTCTGGTGAAAAACACATCGGTAAATCTGGCACATTACTATTCATCCTGCTGCGGACAGGATGTCTTTCGGAAAATATTCGAAGCTTACGAATCCTTTTTGCATCAGAACTGGCTCATTGATTTTGATGATATGCTTGTATACTGTAAGGAACTGCTGATGCAGCGTCCGGATATTCTGGCGGCATGGCAGCGAAAATATCAGTATATTTTAATTGATGAGTTTCAGGATATCAATCAGATTCAGTATGACATTATCCGAATGTTGTCGGCCCCGCAGGACAATCTGTTTATTGTTGGGGATGATGATCAGTCCATTTACCGGTTCCGTGGAGCTAAGCCGGAAATTATGCTGAATTTTACAAAGGATTATCCAAATGCCGGAAAAATAATCTTGGATACAAATTATCGTTCCGGAGCGGAAATCGTCAAGCAGGCGGGAAACCTGATTTCCTTTAATGAAAAACGATTTGAAAAGCAGATCACACCGGCAGCAGAAAACGGAATTCCGGTGGTAAAACAGGAATTTCAGACACAGCGGGAACAGAATCTGTATGTGATACAGGAAATTTTGCGTCTGCACCGGGAAGGCATGGAGTACAAAGACATGGCAGTGCTGTTTCGAACCAATATGCAGCCTCGTTTTCTGATGGAGATGATGCTGGATTACAGTATTCCCTTTACGGCAAAAGACCGGATTCCGAATATTTATGATCACTGGATCACACGGGATCTGTTTGCATACATAGATATTGCCAGAGGAGACCGCAGCCGAAGCAGTTTCCTGAAAATTATGAATCGTCCCAAGCGGTATCTATCCAGAGAGAGTCTGCCTTATGAGGAGGTGGCTTTCGATGTGTGGGAAGAATTTTATGAAGATCAGAGCTGGATGGTGCAGCGGTTGGAAAAACTGCAGATGGACCTGAAAGTAATCGCAGGCATGCGCCCGTTTTCTGCCATCAATTATATCCGAAAAGGTGTTGCATATGAAGATTATCTGCGGGAGTATGCGGATGTGCGCCGGATTCCATTCGAAGATCTGACAGATGTGCTGGATGAACTGCAGGAAAATGCCCGAGGATTTGAAACCTTTGATTCCTGGTTTGAACACATTGAGCAGCTGCGGGAAGAACTGGAGGAACAGGCCAAAAGCTATAAAGCGACAGATGGTGTCAATTTAAGCACCTTACATTCATCCAAAGGACTGGAATATGATACCGTATTTTTGATAGACGTAAACGAAAAAGTCATGCCGAATAAAAAAGCAGTGCTGGATGCGGATCTGGAAGAAGAACGCCGGATGTTTTACGTTGGTATGACGCGGGCGAAGAACCGGTTGTATCTGCTTTGGTCCCATCAGATCCGAAATAAAGACATGGATCCGTCACGGTTCCTGATGGAGTGCGAATCCGCCAGAGTCAAGCGGTAGAAGACCAGTAAAAAGATATTAAGCTTGCGTATCATAAAGGCAAAAATGTATTAGATAAAAATGCCTCACGTTTTATAAGCAGTGGATAATCAAGTAATATTAGTGATAGAATTCAATCGTCCATATGATATAGCTAGTTTCTCAGGACAAATATTGTATGAGCGATAGTAGAGTTATGGTGAACCAAATATCGTGTTGTGGACTTATAGAGATCGTAAAAGTAAAAGAAGCCAGAGTCAGATTTTTCTCAGCGCGCGATTGTTAGCGCGCGAGACAAATCTGACTCTGGCTTTTCACAACCTATAAAATTTGCCACAAAAGAAGAATTTCACAACTTTCCGTTTTAGACGAAATTACATCTGGTCAAACTCTTCCTCATCCAGTAACTCATCGAACCGGTCACTGACAGCATCAAACTCATCATCACTGTCAATATTTTCCAGGGACGGATTACCTTCTTCATCCTCAAAGTAGCGGTAGAAGATGACTTCCTCATCATTGTCAACCGGAACCAGTGCGATGTAATTCTGATGATCTACATCAAAGATTGTCAGAATTTGACATTCCAGCTGGGAACCATCATCAAGATCCAGAGTAACAAACATTTCCTGTGGATCGAAGATTTCTTCTTCATTATTTGTGTTATTCGTATTG
>CAVAFS010000338.1:0-4809 GCA_963587975.1 Bulleidia sp.
ATCCAGAATGACATTGTATTCATTTTCAAATACTTCCAGCGGATTTTTCTCTTTGTACTCTTCGTGTACCAGATCTGTGTAGAAACAGCTGCGGTTGCCGGTGTGGCAGGCTGCTCCGATCTGGGATACTTTGGCCAGAATCGTATCTTTGTCACAGTCGATGGACAGAGATTTTACATACTGGTAATGACCGGAAGTCATGCCTTTTGTCCAAAGCTCGTTTCTACTTCTGCTGTAATAGGTCATTTTGCCAAGAGACAGTGTGGTATAAAAAGCTTCTTCGTTCATATAAGCAAGCATCAGCACATCATTTGTCTTGTAATCCTGTACAATGACCGGGATCATGCCATCAGAGTTCAGTTTGAACTCTGACCATTCACAGGAAGTCTCCAGATGACCGGTTTCAATACCCTGCTCTTTCAGATAAGCTTTCAGTGCCATTACATCGGTACCCGGTGCGCTGATGGTTTTGGAAGAAATACCGGTAATTGTCTCATCGGACTGTAACGCCTCGCAGACACTCTCATTGTCTGTCTCTGTCAGCAGAACGGAGTATGGCATTTCGGTGACATTACCAAGGGTTCCCATCAGTGCAGGATCTAAAACGATCAGCTCACTTGTATTATTTTCCACATCTTCTTTTTGTTTGAAAAACAGATCTACATTGTGGATGGAAAGGGCCAGTGATTCTTTCCCAAAACGCAGAGCACCCTCTTTTGACACCTGTGCTGTCACATCTTTTACCGGGTTTAAAATTGTTTTTTTGCATCCGGCATATAAAATCTTTTTAATATCTTCCAGACGGTTGATATTTCCGCCTGCATATACCGGGATTTCGGATACACGGTTGATCTCCTTCATAGTATGAAGGTTGAGTTCGTGTTCCGCATCGTTGTCGGACAGGTCAAACAGATAAATTTTGTCAATGCCGTTATCGTTGTAAAGGCGGATGCGCTCCATCAGATCATCCTGCTCGGTATGATCTTTGAAACTGTTGACCAGTTTTCCGTTTTTCAGATAAATCGTTGCGATTAAATTCTTTTTATTCATAGTTTATAAACTGCCTTTCGTGGATAAAATATCCGTTACACGCGGATCATAGGATGACGCGTCATCTAAAGCTTTACCGAATGCCTTAAATAATGCCTCAATAATATGATGATTATTTGTTCCGGAAAGCACTTTCATATGCAGATTCATACCTGCGGCATAGGAAATAGCATAGAAAAACTCGCGTACCATCTCGGTATCCATATCGCCCACACGGTCTGTGGTAAATTCCGCATCAAATGCGAAATACGGGCGTCCGGACAGATCAATGGCGCACAAAACAAGGGTCTCGTCCATCGGAAGGATCATACTGCCAAAGCGTTTGATTCCTTTTTTGTCTCCCAGAGCTTCCCGGATCGCGTTACCAAGTACAATACCGGTGTCTTCAATGGTATGATGACAGTCTACTTCCAGATCCCCTTTCACGTCAAGGTCCAGATTGAAAAATCCATGTCTGGTAAATCCGGACAGCATGTGATCAAAAAATCCGATGCCGGTGGAAATGTTCTGTTTACCACTTCCATCCAGTGTCAGTGCCAGTGTAATATCTGTCTCATTTGTTTTTCTGTGTACCTGCGCATATCGTTTTTCTGCCATTTTTTATATCCTCCGGATTATTTGTCTTCGTCTTCAAATCTGACGCGGATGGAGTTTGCGTGTGCGGTCAGCTGCTCGCAGTCTGCAAACTGTGCAATATCTTTGTATACCGCATGCAGCGCATCTCTGGAATAAGAGATAATACTTGATTTCTTGATGAAATCGTCTACGCTTAACGGTGAGAAGAATTTTGCGGTTCCGTTAGTCGGAAGGACGTGGTTTGGTCCTGCAAAATAGTCGCCCAGAGGCTCACTGCTGTACTCTCCAAGGAAGATTGCACCTGCATTTTTGATCTTTGTCATTACCTCAAACGGATTTGCGGTTACGATCTCCATATGCTCGGAAGCAATCTCGTTGGCAGTATCGATCGCAGTATCCAGATCCGGTGCGATTAGGATATAGCCATAGTTTTCCAGTGATTTTTCGATAATATTTTTTCTGGAAAGCACTTCACAGAAGCCTTCTACTTCTTTGGATACTTCCTCTGCCAGTTTCTCACTTGTTGTGATCAGGATCGCGGAAGCCAGCTCATCATGTTCTGCCTGGGATAACAAGTCTGCTGCTACAAAACGTGGATTTGCAGTCTCATCTGCCAGCACAAGGATCTCGCTTGGTCCTGCGATAGAGTCGATGCTGACATGTCCGAACACTGCTTTTTTTGCCAGAGCAACGTAAATATTACCCGGTCCTACGATCTTGTCTACTTTCGGAATGCTCTCAGTACCGAAAGCAAGGGCCGCAATCGCCTGTGCGCCGCCGACTTTAAATACACGGTCTGCACCTGCTTCTTTTGCGGCAACCAGTGTGGACGGATTGACTTTTCCCTCCTTATTACAAGGGGTTGTCATAATGATTTCTTCTACACCGGCTACTTTTGCAGGCATGATATTCATCAGTACAGAAGACGGATAAACGGCTTTTCCACCCGGAACATATACACCTGCTTTTGCAATCGGAGTTACTTTCTGACCAAGCATGGTTCCCGGAATGGAACTGTCAAACCAGCTGTACTGTTTCTGCTTTTCGTGATATACACGAATATTTTCTTTTGCTTTGCGGATAACCTCTAATAATTTCGGGTCTACCTGCTCATAAGCCTCTGCAATCTCAGCCTCTGTGACTTCGACATTTTCTGCTGTTACGGTTGCACCGTCAAATTTTTTTGTATAATCAAAAATAGCTGCATCGCCGTTTGCACGAACGTTGGCGATGATCTCATTGACACTGCTCTCATACTGAGTATAATTATTCGGGCTTCTTTTTAACAGATCTGTCAATATATTCTGAATCGTTTCTTTTGTGAGTTTTAACGTACGCATCTTAGTTCTCTCCTTTGTTCATTACTTCACGCAGATCGGAGATCAGTTTGACGATTCTCTCCTGCTCCATCTTCATACTTACCGGGTTGACCACCATACGGGCAGATAACGGGCAAACCTCTTCCAGAACCGTCAGTCCGTTTTCTCGTAAGGTAGATCCTGTCTCAACGATATCAACGATCACATCAGCCAGACCAACGATCGGTGCCAGCTCGATGGAACCGTTTAATTTGATGATCTCTACGGTCTGATGTTTTTTATTGTAAAAATAATCTTTGGCGATCTTCGGATATTTGGTGGCCACGCGGATCTGTTCATGATGCTGCAGCAGATCTCTGGCAGATTCCGGTCCGCAGACGCACATTCTGCATTTTCCAAAACCAAGATCCAGCACTTCATAAATATTGCGGGCTTCCTGCAGGATCGTATCTCTGCCGACAATTCCAATATCTGCGGCGCCATACTCTACATAAGTCGGTACATCCGGTCCTTTGGAAAGGAAGAACCGCAGTTTTAAATCTTCATTTACAAAGATCAGCTTTCTGGTATCTTTATCTTTCATTTCTTCGCAGGTGATACCGATTTTTTCAAACATTTCAAGGGTCTTATTTGCCAGACGTCCCTTTCCTAATGCAAATGTTAAATATCTCATGTTTCGGTCCTCCTACATGTAAAAAATAATATCCTGAATGTGATTCTGCTCGGCGTATGTCTCATATACTTCCCGGGTATTCTGCTCTGTCAGCGGCATCAGTTCCACCTGTTCTCCACGGCTTCTGAGTACCTGTGCATCTTTGATAGCATCTTGGCGGTACTGTTCGCTGTAAATAAACCATTTGGTTGTATTTTCAAACGGGATACGCACGTTCTGTCGCTGCAGCGCTGCCATCAGCTGATTGATAACTACCGCAAAACCGATGGACGGTGCGGATTTACCAAAGGATTTCAGCAGATTGTCGTAACGGCCGCCGTTTACAATGGCTTCGCCGCTTCCAAAGGTATATCCGGCAAAAATAATGCCTGTATAATAATTAAATCCGGAAATCATGGCAAGTTCATAAGATACATATTTGTGGATCTTGTATAATTCCAGCAGTTCATCTAACTGCTCTAAACGGGTCAGTGCATTCAGTACCCGCGGGAAATCCTGTGCCCATGCTTTCGCTGCAGTGATTTTTTCTTTATCCAGCATTACATCGCTCAGCAAACCGAAAAGCTGCTTCAGATTTTCATCCGATACATGCTGTTCTACTACTTCCTGAACGCCATACAGATTACGATTTAAGAGCAGGTTACGGATCTCTTCCATCACATCTTCTTCCAGACTGGCAGCCTCAAACAGACCACGCAGGAAATCTGCATGTCCCACACTCAGCTGGAATTCTTTCAGACCTGCTGCCTGTAACAGCTGTGCAGATAATGCGAGCATTTCTGCATCTGCTTCCACGCTTCCATCTCCGATAAGCTCAGCACCGGACTGGGTATTCTCTTTTAAACGACCCTGATAGCTGGAGTTATTTCGGAAGGTATTTCCGGTGTAGCACAGACGGATCGGAATCGCCTGTTCCATATAATATTTGGATGCGCACCGTGCGATAGACGGTGTGATATCCGGCCGGAGAACAAGCGTGTTGCCCTCACGGTCAAAAAACTTGTACAGATCCCTGGATGGAGTTGTACCGATTTCTTTTCCGAATATATCAAAAAACTCAAAAGTCGGTGTCTGGATTGGATGGTAACCATATGATTTCATCACAGAAAGCAGACGGCCTTCCAGAATGATCTTGCGTTCACATTCTTCATTGTAAATATCTCTGACACCTTCGGGCGTATGTAATAATTG
>CAVAFS010000339.1:0-4104 GCA_963587975.1 Bulleidia sp.
TTATCGCCTTCGATCACTTCGAATTCAACAGCTTCCCCATCTTTCAGCTCTTTGAATCCATCCATGTTCAGTGCGGAAAAATGAACGAAAATATCATTTCCTTCTGCATCTGAAATAAATCCATAACCCTTTTTTGCATTAAACCATTTTACAGTTCCCTGTTGCATAAAATACTTCCTCCTAAAACATGCGCACAATCTGTGCAAAATTGACAAGCTAAACGTATCACACTTCAACATTTTTGTCAAGAAAATACGAAACATCTGTCACTTGTTTATTCACAATGAACGAATCATGCACTGTTTTTTCTGTAAAGTTCCATATTCCTGTCTATATTTCTGCAAAATGATCCTTTTTTGTTCTGTTTTATCCTATGCCTGGGCTTTTTTTGCTCTGCGCTGCTCTTTCTTGCGCTCCAGATTAGACACGATGATACAGCAGCTTGCATCTCCGGTGATATTGACTGTGGTACGTCCCATATCAAAAATACGATCCACACCGGCTACCAGTGCAATACCGTCCACCGGAAGTCCTACGGATGTAAGCACCATGGCCAGCATAACCATTCCGGATCCCGGAACACCTGCAGTACCGATAGAAGCCAGTGTCGCAGTCAGGATAATGGTCATCATCTGCGGTAAGGTCAGATGGATACCATAGCAGGATGCGATAAAAATTGCACAGACACCCTGATAAATTGCAGTTCCATCCATATTAATAGTTGCACCCAGCGGAAGCACAAAGGAAGATACTTCTTTTTTCGCACCCAGTTTTTCCACACACTCCATGTTGATCGGCAGTGTTCCTACGGAAGATGCACTGGAAAATGCAAACATGATTGCCGGAAGCATTTCTTTGAAGAAGGTTGCCGGACTTACGCCGCCCATGGTTTTTACCGCAACGGAGTACACAACCACTGCATGGATAATATAGCAGATGTATGCCGCAAGCAATACCATAGCCAGCGAACCGATGATTGCCGCACCATTACTTGCTACTACCGGGCAAAGCAGACAGAATACACCGATCGGAGATAATTTCAGAATCATCTCCATGCATTTCATGAAAATCTCATTGATGTTGTTGCATGCCTTCACGATTCCCACATTTTTCTCACCAAGTTTAATAATGGAAAAACCAAGCAGCAGGGCAATGACAATAACCTGCAGCATATTGGATTCCACCATCGGACTGATAAAGTTGGACGGAAAAATATTTACGATCGTATCCATGACCGATGTTTTCTCCGGCATTTCATAGGCCAGATCTGTGGTTGCGATCACCGGGAAGAAACGCTGAAAAATATTTCCACCGACCAGTCCGATGGTAATCGCAAATGCGGTGGTGCACATATAATACACCACTGTTTTCAGACCAATCGCACCTACTTTTTTGATATCCCTCATGGAAATGATTCCACACATAATGGAAAATAATACAATCGGAACGACAATAAATTTCAACAGATTCAGAAAAATCGTACCAAATGGTTTGATATAATTTTCCGCAAAGGCTGCCTGACTCTGCATCAGCAGACCTACAACGATAGCCAGGATCAATGCGATAAAAATCTGCATTGCCAATGGCAGTTTTTTCTTTTGTTTATTCATCTCTCACTTTTTCCTTTCAGATATATGTTCTTGATAAACACACTGCCATTAACAATACCATATTCCAGATACATTTTCTACAAGAATTTACTTCCATTTTGCAATTTTGTGTTGAAGTTTATTCATTTTAAATCCGTTTCCATGAAAAAACACGCAAAAATTTCTGTTTTATGACTTCATAGATACCGAAACCTGCGGGAATGGAATCTCAATCTGATGCTCATCCAGGGCATATTTCACATTTTCCGTGATCCGCCATCTGGTCTCCCAGTAATCTTCCGTCTTTACCCAGACACGAATGCCGATGACTACAGCACTGTCTCCAAGGCTATCCACAAATACATGATACGGTTCCTCGCTGGTCATACAGTTTTTCTCCTGCTCCAGCACATCGGAAATCACCTGTTTGGCCAGACGGATATCCGCATCATAGGAAATGCCCACTGTAATATCAATCCGTCGTTTATCCTGCTGCGTCAGATTGGTCAGACTGGAGTTTGACAAACTTCCGTTTGGCAGGACAACCGTTTTATTATCCACAGTCAGCAGTTTTGTATAGCAAAGCTGAATCTCTGAAACCGTGCCTTCATTTCCGTGGGTATCCTCACGGATGTAATCTCCCACTTTAAATGGTTTTAAAATCAGGATCAAAACTCCACCGGCAAAGTTTGACAACGTTCCCTGTAAGGCCAGACCGACGGACAGACCGACGGAACCGATCACTGCAATGACAGAACTTGCAGTGATGCCAAACTTGCCAAGTACCAGCATGATCAACACAAAATGCAGTCCCACATTACAGATGTTATCTAAAAACTGTTTGACACCTTCGTCCCAGTTGGTTTTATTCAGAAATTTACGGATAAATTTCCGCACCAGTTTGATGACTTTCCGTCCAACCAGCAAAACAATGATCGCAATGATCAGTTTTACCAGAAAATCCAGCACCGTCGGGAACGAATCCTGCAGATACTTCACGATCGTGTCCCAGGACCAGAAGTTTACATTATCGGATACCACATCCGTCACTTCATCCGCCAGACTCTGCGATAATATAAATCTAAGCATACATTTGCTCCATTTCTTTCTATATTTTATTCACTCAGGAGGTGAATAAACAATCCACTTCTCAGTTTTGGTTCAAACCAGGTGGATTTTGGTGGCATTAAAAGTCCTGCATCTGCCACGTCAAACAATTCTCCGATGGATGTCGGATACATGGCAAAGGCTGCTTTTGCATCCTCATGGCAGCGCTTCTCCAGTTCTTCCGTTCCACGGATACCACCGACAAAATCAATACGTGGATCTGTCTTCGGATCTGCAATGCCAAGTACCGGTGTCAGCATCAGATCATGTAACAAAGAAACATCCAGTCCTTTCACCGGATCATCACTGCGGTCTTCTGGGCGGACTTTGCAGGTATACCACTGCTCCTTCAGATACATGGAAAATGTTCCTTTCTCCTGTGGATGTTTGTCCCTGGCAGTAAGCTCAGACACCTCAAAAAGTTCCTGCATTTTCTGTAAAAATGCATCCTCTGTCATGCCGTTTAAATCCTTCACCACACGGTTATAATCCAAAATCTTTAATTCACTCTCCGGGAACAGTACGGACAGGAAGAAATTGAACTCTTCTTCTCCGGTATAACCCGGATGCTCGCTTCTGCGTTTTTCCCCAACTTTTACGGCAGAAGCCGCACGGTGATGACCGTCTGCGATATATGTCGCCGGGAGCTTTTCAAATTCCTCCCGGTGATGACCGTCTGCGATATATATCTGATCAATGCCTGCAAATGCACTGCGGATTGCTGCGATATCTTCTGCTTCCCCGATCACCCATACTCTGTGACGAATGCCATCCGGAGAAGTAAAATCGTATTCTGCATCTTGCGCTTTAACCTTATTTACGATCGCTGTGATAGCTGCATTATCACGGTATGCCAAAAAGATTGGTCCTGTCTGTGCATCACAGATATCTACGTGACGGATACGGTCCTGTTCTTTTTCCGCACGGGTATTTTCATGCTTTTTGATCACATTATTCTCATAATCGTCGATGGAAGCACATGCGGTGATGCCGGTCTGTGTCCGTCCGTTCATGGTCAGCTCATAAATGTAATAACAAGCTTCCTTATCTCTAATAAAATCCCCCTTCGCCATCATATCCCATAACGTATCATGGGCTTTCTGGTAAACTTCCGGTGCATAAGTATCCACAGAATCATCAAACTGTGTTTCCGCACGGTCGATTTTCAAAAATGATTCCGGCTCACGCAATACTTCTGCTTTTGCTTCTTTTCTATTGTATACATCATATGGTAATGCAGCAATTTTCGCTGCTTTCTCTCTGCATGGGCGCACACATGCAAATGGTCTGATCTCTGCCATTTTATTTTTCTCCTTTTTGTGAAATGTTCTTTCTCACAGATATTTTTACTCTCATAAATTTTATTCAGTAAGAAAAAAAAGGCGTGGAAACAAAGCTGTACTCTCTG
>CAVAFS010000340.1:0-6745 GCA_963587975.1 Bulleidia sp.
CTGTATGAGATGCAGCGGGTATCTGATGAAGCAAAAGCGTTTATCCGGAAACTACAGACAAAAGGGATCGTTTATATTGTTACAGCGGTGCAGCCGCAGTTTATGTCAAAACGTGTGGAACAGATCAAGACAGCATTTCCGGATTTCCCGGATGAAAATATCATTATGGGATTTCAAAAATCCGTCGTTCAGGTGGACATTACGCTGGATGACGGACCGCGGAATATCTTAAAAAGCAGTGCACGGTTCCCGGTGCTGATGCGGCGCCCATGGAACCGGGAACTGACGGGACTTCTTGCAGTCCATAATTACGAAGAATTTTTCCAGTTGCTGGATCAGATCAAATCGTCCATGATCGAAGACCGGGTAGAGCCGAAGGCTCCCTGCGTGGTGGCTTTGGTTGGCCCGAGCGGTTCCAACAAAAATGAGATTACCCGCAGCCTATGTAAAACCGGTCGATTTATCGTACCAAAAGCTTACACGACAAAAAATGTGTCAGACACAATTCATACAACGATCACGGAAGAGGAATTTATCCGTGACAGCGCAGAATTTATCGAAACCACCCGTTACGCAGGCTATGCTTACGGCACGAAATGGAAGGATATCACGTCATTGATGAACGGCGATAAATATGTGGTCATGCCGATGGATTTAAGCGGTGCCATTGCCATGAAGCGGCATTATCCGACGGTGATCATATTCTGCAAGTGTAAGCGGGAGCAGATGATCGAAAGTATTCTGGAAAAAGATATGGATAATCATGAGAAAATGCTGCGGCTTGTGTCACTGGAAAATGAACTCAAAAATGCTGCTTTGTGCGACTATGTGGTTCATACCGGTCGGGAGGACGCGGTGGAGCGGATACTTTCAATTTGCCGATAAATTCTTGTTCTTTAAACGACAAACAAGAATTTAATCAGCAGTTTGAAAGTCCGTATAAAACAGCCACAGTGCGAAAATCGTGAGAACAACCCCAAGTCCTGCAAAAATCGGAAAACTTAAGGTCAATGTCAGTTCAATCAGTCCGGAAAACAGGCATCCGATAATATTGAACACGATATGCACCGGTATGGAGTATTTGATTCCACGCCCCCGGTGACAGATCCAGCCAAGGAACAGTCCCATGGCAAAGGCATAAATTCCCTGCACCAGGTTTAAATGCACGAATCCAAACAGTGCGGCCTGTAATATATTCGCAAACCAGAAGGGCATTGCATGTCTGGCAAACCGGAAGACAAGTCCACGAAAGACAAGCTCTTCTACGATCGGAGCCAGTAGAATGGAATATACAAGCAGCATGACGGACAGATCATCATATCCCTGTGCGGACATCTGCTCGTTATAGTTACTGATCAGTTGCGGGCTTAACACACCAAGAGCATCTGTGAGCAGTGTGGTTACATACTGTAATCCGATTCCAAGTAAAAGGATGGAAACAATCGTGTGAAAGCTGAATCCTCCCGGTTGTCTTTTGGGCCGGCCACGAAATGGTTTTACAAAAACCCGGTGATACCAAAGACCAAATACAAGAAGCGCCAGTATCGCATAGACAATATTCAGTGTCTGTACATATTCCAGGTTGCTGCTGAGTCCGGTCAGCCCGGAAAGAAGATCACTGCCATTTCCAGATGATTTCCACAAAAAATATGCCATGGTTGGAATGGCGGCAACAATCTGCAGAATAAACATCATCACAACTGGAAACAGGCTTTTTATAAAGTAGCCAAATTTTTTCATAATATCCAAGTCCTCTCTGATCTGTTTGCATCGTAAGTGATAGACCCTGAATGATTGCTTCAGAAAGGTTTCACTATTTTATATATGATTTATATGCAAAAAGATATCGTTCTGATTTATCTTATAAAACCGTTTTCGGTTTGTCCAGAGTTTCCCTGTAATATTAATGAAATCGTAACAAATCCGTATAAGGATTTCAGAAAAGCGTTTTCACTTGTGAAAAAATGAGCGGATATGCTGGTCAGAGTTGGATGGGCGGAATATGTTTATCAGAAAAATGTGTCTTTCGCGGCAGGCCAGAATGTGGTAAGATGATAAGCAGACGAAAGAACAAATGTTTTGCGATAGATAAAGGGAATAGAAAGAGGAAATATATGGCATTTGCACATTTACACGTTCATACAGAATACAGTCTGCTGGACGGTTCCAATAAAATTACAGAGTATGTCAGCCGGATGAAAGAGCTGGGAATGACAGCCGGTGCGATCACTGACCATGGTGTGATGTACGGCGTCATCGATTTTTACCGGGCGGCAAGAAAAGAGGGCATCAATCCGATCCTTGGCTGCGAGGTGTACGTGGCTCCGGGTTCCAGATTTGACCGGGAGCAGACAAAAGGCGAGAACCGCTATTACCATCTGGTTTTGCTGGCAGAGAATAACACCGGTTACGCAAATCTGATGAAAATTGTATCCAAGGGATTTGTGGACGGCTATTATTACAAACCCCGTGTGGATATGGAGGTTCTGGAGACTTATCATAAGGGCATCATTGCTCTGTCAGCCTGCCTGGCGGGTGAAGTGCAGCGTTATCTGACCCGTGGCATGTATGAGGAAGCAAAGGAAACTGCGTTAAAATATGAGAGATGCTTCGGAAAAGGAAACTTTTTCCTGGAGTTACAGGATCATGGAATCCCGGAGCAGGCGCAGGTAAACCAGCAGCTGCTTCGCATGCATCAGGAGCTTGGCATTGATCTGGTGGCCACCAACGACGTGCATTATACCTATGAAAAAGATGCGGAGCCGCATGATATCCTGCTCTGTCTGCAGACGGGCAAAAAACTGAGCGATGAGAACCGTATGCGGTACGAGGGCGGTCAGTATTATGTGAAATCTGAGGAAGAAATGAAGGCGTTGTTTCCATATGCGCTGGAAGCGGTGGAGAATACACAGAAAATCGCGGACCGATGTCATGTGGAGATTGAATTTGGTGTGACAAAGCTGCCGAAATTTGATGTGCCGGATGGCTATACATCCTGGGAATATCTGAATAAATTATGCTATGAAGGTCTGGATGAACGCTATTCTCCGGAGCGGGTGCAGGAGTTAAAACCGCGTCTGGAATATGAGCTGTCCGTTATTCAGAAAATGGGATATGTGGATTATTTCCTGATTGTCTGGGACTTCATCCATTTTGCAAGGGAAAATGACATTATGGTTGGCCCGGGACGAGGAAGTGCGGCGGGAAGTCTGGTTTCCTATACCCTTGGTATCACGAAGCTGGATCCGATCCGCTACAGTCTGCTGTTTGAGCGTTTCCTGAATCCGGAACGAGTTTCCATGCCGGATATTGACGTGGATTTCTGTTACGAGAGACGGCAGGAAGTTATCGATTATGTTGTCCGTAAATACGGCGCTGACTGCGTGGTACAGATCGTAACCTTTGGTACTATGGCGGCAAAAGGTGTCATTCGAGACGTTGGACGAGTTATGGATCTCCCATATGCGATGTGTGACAGTATTGCAAAAATGATTCCGAATGAGCTTGGAATCACCATCAGTAAGGCGTTGAAAATGAATCCGGAATTGCGTGGACTGTACGAATCAGATCCGCAGGTGACGAAGCTGATTGATATGTCATTGCGCCTGGAAGGTCTGCCGCGGCATACGTCCATGCATGCAGCCGGTGTCGTGATCAGTCAGAAATCCGTGGATGAATATGTACCGTTATCCAGAGGTTCTGACGGTTCTGTGACCACGCAGTTTACCATGACCACGCTGGAAGAGCTTGGTCTGTTAAAAATGGACTTCCTTGGACTTCGAACACTGACGGTTATTCAGGATGCCGTGAAAAATGTGGCACGTTCCACCGGAAAAGAACTGGATATGGATCACATTGATTACAACGATCTGGATGTACTGGCTTCCATCGGAACCGGCCGCACGGAGGGTGTGTTCCAGTTGGAGAGTGCGGGTATGAAAAACTTCATGAAGGAGTTAAAACCACAGAGTCTGGAGGATATTATCGCGGGAATTTCCCTGTATCGTCCGGGCCCGATGGACTTTATCCCGGCTTATATCCGTGGTAAAAATAACCCGGATTCCATTATGTATGACTGTCCGCAGTTAGAGCCAATTCTTGCGCCGACCTATGGCTGTATCGTGTATCAGGAGCAGGTTATGCAGATCGTACGTGACCTGGCCGGTTATACCCTGGGACGAAGCGATCTGGTGCGCCGTGCCATGTCTAAGAAAAAAGGTGATGTCATGGCGAGAGAACGTCAGAATTTCGTGTACGGAAATGAGGAAGAGGGCGTTCCGGGCTGTATTGCCAATGGTATTCCGGAAGAAGTGGCGAATAAGATTTACGATGAAATGACGGATTTTGCAAAATATGCCTTTAATAAATCCCACGCAGCGGCGTATGCGGTTGTTTCCTATCAGACTGCGTATCTGAAATATTATTATCCGGTAGAATTTATGGCGGCTTTAATGACTTCCGTGATTGATAACTCCACGAAAGTGGCAGAATATATTCAGGTGTGCCGCCAGATGGGCATTGCGGTATTGCCACCAAATGTGAATGATGGATATGCAGGTTTTTCCGTGTCAGGCAAAGACATCCGTTACGGATTATCAGCGATTAAGAGTATCGGACGTTCTGTGATTGACGGACTTGTGCAGGAGCGCGAGGAGAACGGAAAGTTTAAATCACTGAAAGATTTCATTGAGCGCATGACTGGCAGGGAGTTAAACCGCCGTGCGGTGGAAAACTTCATCAAGGGCGGGGCCTTTGACGGACTTGGCGGTACGAGAAAGCAGTTCATGCAGGTGTATGGAAGCATCATGGATCAGATCGCAAACGACCGCAAAACGACCATGGCCGGGCAGATGTCTCTGTTTGACATGGTGGCACCGGAGGAGCAGAAGCAGTTTGAAATCCGGATGCCAAATTGCGGCGAGTTTACGAAGGAAGAATTGCTTGCCATGGAAAAAGAAGTGCTCGGCATTTACGTCAGCGGTCATCCGCTGCAGGAATACGAGGCGAAATGGCGGAAAAACATTACGAAGACTACCGGAGACTTCGTGCTGGATGAAGAAACAGGAGTGGCCCGTGGCGTGAATGACGGAGAAAAAGTCATGATCGGTGGTATTATTACAGCCAAAACGGTGAAATATACAAAACAGAACAAGGCAATGGCGTTTCTGACGGTGGAAGATCTGTACGGCAGCATCGAGATCATTGTTTTTCCAAAAGATTACGAGCGGTATCATGCGCTGATGCAGGAAGAACAGAAGGTGTTTATCCGTGGCCGTGTGTCTGCGGAAGAGGAGAAAAACGGCAAGCTGATCTGCGAAAAAATCTATTCTTTTGATGAGGCGAGACGGGAGTTGTGGATTCAGTTCCCGGACAAGGAAACTTTTGAAAAGATGGAAAACGAAACTTTGGCGCTGTTATCCGGCTCTGATGGACAGGATCAGGTTGTTATTTACCTTGCAAAAGAACGAGCAATGAAAAGACTCGGCGCAAACATGACTGTTTTTGCCAATAATGAGCTTGTAAATGAATTAAATAAAAAAGTTGGTGAAAAAAATATCAAAGTTTTGGAAAAGTCCATTGAAAAAATGTGAAAAAAAGTTTAGAATAGTAGCAACATAAGGAAAATGAAAATGATACAGATTTAGGAGGTTTTGTCATGGCTAAGGAAATACAGACAATTGGTGTGTTAACAAGCGGTGGTGATGCACCGGGTATGAATGCAGCTATCCGTGCGGTAGTGCGTCAGGCAATCTCAAAGGGAAAAAAAGTAAAGGGTATAAGAAGAGGTTACACAGGATTACTTGCTGAAGATATCGTAGATATGGAAGCAAAAGATGTGTCCGATATCATTCAGAAGGGTGGTACAGTTCTTCAGACTGCAAGATGTCCGGAGTTCCGTACAGAAGAAGGACAGAAACTTGGCGCAGAGATGTGCAGAAAGCATGGAATTGAAGGCATCATCGTAATCGGTGGTGACGGATCTTTCCGTGGAGCACAGAAACTGGCTGCTCAGGGAATCAATACCATCGGTGTTCCGGGAACCATCGATCTGGATATTTCCTGTACAGATTATACCATTGGTTTTGATACTGCCGTTAATACAGCAATGGAAGCCATCGACAAAATCCGTGATACAGCATCTTCCCATGAACGCTGCAGTATCATTGAAGTAATGGGACGTGATGCAGGATATATTGCATTATGGTGTGGTCTTGCAAACGGTGCGGAGCAGGTACTGATTCCGGAGAAATATGATTTTGATGAGCAGAAGATCGTGAATAACATCATTGCAAACCGGAAACGCGGCAAGAGACATTACATCATTATCAATGCAGAGGGAATCGGACATTCCACTTCCCTGGCAAGACGTATCGAAGCTGCAACCGGAATGGAAACCAGAGCAACCATCCTTGGTCACATGCAGCGTGGCGGAAGCCCGACATGTAAAGACCGTGTATATGCATCTACCATGGGTGCTTACGCTGTTGATCTTCTCTGCGAAGGCAAGAGCAATCGTGTCGTTGCTTACAAAGACGGTAAGTTCACAGACTTTGATGTGGATGAGGCACTGGCTATGGAGAAACATATTTCCGATTATCAGTTTAACGTAGGAAAGAACCTTTCTATCTAAGTTCACTCATTACAAATGTGAGATATAACGGAAAAAAGCAGTTTGCATCGGTAGGATGTAAATTGCTTTTTTTCTGTATTATGTATATAATATGAAAAGCGTAGAAAGCAGGAA
>CAVAFS010000341.1:0-4876 GCA_963587975.1 Bulleidia sp.
GCATTGTTCCACACAGCCGATTTATCTGTCTTTTGAAGGAATGGATCAGTTGCGGGAGGACTTGATTCCGGCAGCAGTGAAGAAGTTTGAGGAATTGCTCAGACGGGAATCGATGGACGGAAGTGTACAGCTGTATGGAATGGCATATATTCAACTGGCAAAAAATCAGCCACAGCTGTTTCGATTTTTGTTTATGAGAGAACATGCTTTTTTGGAAATACGTCAGACATTGCAATCATTGCTGGAACAGGAAATCAACCGATTTATGGAAACGTATCAGATCAGTTATGATGAGGCGCATCAGTTTCATGATCAGTTATGGATGCATGCGCATGGGATAGCATCTATGATCGCAACGGGATTTTGTGACTGGGATATGGAAAAAGTAGAGAGAATGATCAAGGAATGTTATAAATCTTTTTCTGGAAAATATGAGGCGTAATTATGGAGATGTTTACGAATAGGGATTTGCGGAAATTGATTTTTCCGTTATTTGTAGAGCAGTTTTTTCTGATGTTTGTGGGAATGGCGGATACGTTTGTGGTCAGTTTTGCCAGTGAAGCGGATGTATCCGGAGTATCCCTGGTCACATCTTTTAATACCGTATTGATTTTTCTGTTTACGGCACTGGCTTCCGGCGGAGCGGTTATCATCAGTCAGTATATCGGCAGTAAAAATAAGAAAAAAGCGGATGAGTCAGCCAGTCAGCTTTTAATGATCGCTACTGTGATTTCTGTCATTTTATCTATTTTTATTTTGCTGTTCAGTGATCAGCTGTTACACTTACTGTTTGGCAAAATTGAAGCGGATGTTATGGCAGCATGCAAAAGTTATCTGTGGATCACCACATTGTCCCTACCGGCACTGGCAATTTATGATGCAGGAGCCGCATTGTGCAGAAGTGTTGGAAAAACAAATATTACCATGTATATTTCAGTGGCTGTCAACGTGATCAATGTCGTTGGAAACTGCATTGGTGTTTTTGCGTTGCATCTGGGGGCGGCCGGTGTGGCATATCCATCCCTGCTTTCACGAATGTTGTCAGCCATTGCGATTACTGTTTACTGTAGCAGAAAGACGAACAGTGTCAGTTATCACAGAGCAGATGTATTTCAATGGAACCATGATCTGCTGAGAAAAATTATGGGAATCGCAATTCCGAATGGTGTGGAAAATGGAATTCATCAGCTGGTAAAAGTTGCGCTGTCCAGCATGGTGTCTTTGTTTGGAACTTATCAGATTGCTGCAAACGGAATGGCGCAGAGTATCTGGTCACTGGCTTCCATTATGGGATTTGCCATGGCACCGGTATTTACAACGGTGATTGGGCAGTGTATGGGTGCTAAAAATATCGATGCAGCAAATTTTTATTTTAAGAAGTTGAGTAAGATTACATTAATTTTGTCACTTTGCTGGAATGCGTTTATTTTTGTATTGACACCACTTATTATCAGTGTGTCAGCCGTATCAGATCAGACGAAAACGCTGATTATCTGGCTGGTTTTGATCAATAATATTTTCAACGGTATTTTTTACCCATTTGCGGAACCTCTTGGATGCGGTCTGCGGGCAGCCGGAGATGTCAAATATACCATGACCGTTTCTGTCACGCTGACAATTGTGATCCGTCTGTTTTTCTCCGCATTATTTGGCATGTGGTTACATATGGGCGTCATCGGGGTTGCACTTGGCATGAGTATGGATCTGATTTTCCAGTCCATGTTGTTTGTACGACGGTATCGGAAGCAGAAATGGACAAAGTTTCAGGTTATATAGAAAAAGATCGGCGGAGAACAAGTTTATCTCTGCTGATCTTTTTTTTGCATAGTTATATATTCGGATAAAAAATGATGATATAATGAGCGCAAATGAGTCAACATACTGGTATGATTGACGAATGGTGAATGTTGATCATGAACTGTTTTTGTTCATGATATAATGAGCGCAAGAGAGCCATAGGGAGCTTGCTCACTTTTGGCGAACGGCGAAGTTATTGAGTGATGTAATAACGAAATAATCATAAAAGATAAAGTTACAGAACGGAGAAAAACATGTATTTTGCATATGGAGAAACAGAAATAGAATATCTGAAACAAAAGGACAAAAAGTTAGCGGAAGTGATAGATACACTTGGAAGGATCGAGCGGACCGTGGACACGGATCTTTTTTCTTCTGTAGTGCACCACATCATCGGTCAGCAGATTTCCACAAAAGCCCAGGCGACAATCTGGCAGCGGATGCAGGATGATCTTGGAGTTATTGATGCAAAAACGATTCTGGAAGCGGGGATACCAAGATTACAGGCCTATGGAATGACCTTTCGGAAAGCGGAGTATCTGACAGATTTTGCAGAAAAAATAAAAAGCGGGGAATTTGATCTGGATGCAGTGTGGCAGATGTCAGACCAGGAGGCAATTGAAGCATTATCGTCATTAAAAGGAATTGGTGTGTGGACGGCGGAAATGATCCTGTTGTTCTGTATGCAGAGACCAGATGTATTCAGTTATGGTGATCTGGCGATTTTGCGGGGACTTCGCATGGTGTATCATCACAGAAAAATTGATAAAAAGTTGTTTGAAAAGTACCGCAGACGATTTTCACCGTATTGTAGCGTAGCGAGTTTGTATTTTTGGGCGGTGGCAGGTGGTGCCATTCCCGGCATGAAGGATTACGCACCGAAGACGGTAAAAAGTAAGGCATCAGGAAAAAAGGGGTAAAGCCATGGAATACATACATCATTATAATTCCCCATTGGGAGGCATCACCATGACAAGTGACGGTGAAACACTGACCGGGTTGTGGTTCGACGGACAGAAATATTTTGCTGTGACATTAGCAAAAGAGCATGAAGAAAAAATGCTGCCGGTATTTGAAACGGCAGACCGTTGGTTAGATATTTATTTTCAGGGAAAAGAGCCGGATTTTCTGCCACCAGTTTCCTTTGCATGCGGATCAGAATTTCGGCAGGAAGTGTGGAAGATTTTATTGTCGATTCCGTATGGAAAAACCATGACTTACGGAGAGATTGCATCATGTATTGCAAAACAACGCGGACTTACCCGGATGTCAGCGCAGGCGGTTGGTGGCGCGGTCGGTCATAACCCGATTTCCATTATTGTACCATGCCATAGAGTGGTTGGAACGGGTGGAAGCCTGACGGGGTATGCCGGTGGTATTGACAAAAAAGTCGGCTTGCTGAAATTGGAACATGCGGATATGGAGCAGTTTTATGTGCCGAAAAAAGGAACAGCGTTGTAAAAAAGAAGAAATATACTCTATGAGAAATTATATGAGGGAATCATAAATAGTTACTGAAATATTTTGAGTATATTTAAAGGTTGCAAAAAGTGTTTTTGGTGTGAAATGGTCGGATTAGAAGAAATCCAACCCACACCAGTAAAATTGTTATCACCCATGAAATCGGGAATACGACAAACAAATTTTTCAATGTATGAACTTTAGCAAATATTGTAAAAATCCATACAATTCGCACAACACAGGTGCCAAGTACGGTCAATACAGCAGGAAGTGTGGAATGACCGCATCCCCGTAGCGTCCCAGCCGGTGTTTCATAAAAACTGCAGATCGGTTCAAAAAGCAGAATCAGCATGATGCGGGTGGCAGCAGCTTCAATGACAACCTGTTCTGAGGAAAAGAGTGCGGAAAATCCAAACCGCCAGATGGTGAGTGGAACTGTGATCAGTGCACTGAAAAGGACGGAGAGCATCAGACAGCGAATCAGAATCTGACGGCAGCGTTTGTAATTGCCTGCGGCGAAGTTCTGACTGGTGAAAGTAGTGGCAGCCTGCCCGAAAGCAGTGATCATGTAATAGCCAAAGTATTCAAAATTCATGGCAATGGTGCTTCCGGCGGTGGCAGTGGTTCCGAAACTGTTGACGGAAGCCTGAACAAAAATATTTGCAAAACAGAAGACTGCGCCCTGAATTGCGGCGGGAATACCTGTGGCCAGAATTGGCTGCAGGTATTTTGGCGTCTGGCATGATTCAGCAGGAGAATTCTGATGAGATAAAGCTGCAATGTCTGAATCAGAGGCAGTAATCGTGTTTGAAACAGATAGCGTAATATTATTTGGAGCAGAGAGAAAACCTCGCAGGCACAGGTGAAATTCATCCGTTTCTTTATGTAACCAAAACAGTACAAGCCCAGCGGAGAGCGCGGTTGCAATATCCGTAGCAATGGCAACGCCGCTGACACCGAGATGACATACAATCACAAAAAAGAGATTCAGACCCACATTTACGATGCCAGACAAAGTCAGTGCCAGAAACGGTCTCCGGCTGTCTCCTTTTGCGCGCAGAATGGCAGAACCAAAGTCGTAAAGCATCAGAAACGGATAGCCGATAAAGTAAATTCGCAGGTATAAAATGGCAGAATCCAATACATCTGTCGGTGTCTGAATGGCAGTCAGTAGCGGACGGGCGATAAAATGTCCCAGAAGTGCACCAATGATGCCGGAAATCAGCGCAAAGCGTAAAGTGGTATGCAATGCGCCTGAGATATGTTCAGTACGGTTCTCTCCGATATACTTGGCAATCAGTACGTTTGCACCGGTTGCAAGACCGGCAGAGAGGGTAACAAGCAAAGCTACAATTTCACCGTTTGTACCAACGGCAGCCAGGGCATCGGCATTTGCAAAATGTCCGACAACAGAGGTATCAGCGGCGTTAAAAAGCTGCTGGAGCATACTGCTAAAGGCAATCGGGAGTGCAAAAAAGATCAGGTTTGGGGTTAATGGTCCGTGGAGTATGTCGATGGATGTTGTTTTTAATGATGGTTTCATAATCGTATTTCGTCCTTACTACATAGCGTTATAATTTTATTTTTGAAAACAAACAGGCCAGACGGTATATAAAAA
>CAVAFS010000342.1:0-2239 GCA_963587975.1 Bulleidia sp.
CACATAAGGTGTTGCTTCATAAGTATTTTTCCAGAATATTTCAAGTCAAACTCATATCAGATATATAATTCCAATCAATATAAATTAACATATTCTTCTAAGAATTACTGTACATCCAAATATCTGGTTTTTCTTATTAATGTGATTGTATCATAGTTTCCATTTTGTTACTATCTGTAATTTCCCAAAATTTTGAAATTCCGGGCTTCATCCCGCAGACCAAGCACTGCATTTTTGATGGCACTGTCATTCAGATTGCCGCTGAGATCCATAAAGAATCGATAGTCCAGCGGATCTCTGGAAATAACAATAGACTCAATCCGGTTCATATTTAAATTATTGTAAGTCAGATGAGACATCAGGTGATACAGGGAACCGCAGGCATCCGGTGCCTCAAAGCAGATGCTGATCTTGTCCGCGCCACTTAAAGTCACGCGGTCTTTGGAAATCAGCAGATAGCGATCCTTTGGCTGCGGGCTTGTCTCATATTCTTCCAGAATGTAAAAACCATACTCTGCCACCAGATTGTAATTGGCTGATACATAACCTGAATTCGGATCCTGCATTGGGAGAAATGCAAAATTCACTTCTTCCCGCTGTAATACCTCACAGGCTTCCCGCCAGTCTGCGCATTTCTGCAGACCACATTCTTCCGGGAAGTAGCTTTTTGCTGCTTCTTCAGAAGCCGGGATAAATGCTGCTGCTGCGTGGGTAAAATCAAGTTCTTTCACTTCCACGAACCCGGTTGGCGCAAATTTTCCATGCTCTGTCAGAAGCTGATACTGCCGTTTTCTGCTGACGGACATGATATGTTCAAACAACTCTCGGACACCATGACTGTTAAAATCAGAATGTGCCAGGCCTGCCACAGAGTCTAATTTTGACACCTCACGCTCTTTGTCAAATACTGCCTTTCCGGTGGAAATCTTATACTCTGCCACCTGGGTGGTTAGTACCATACGGTTTTCAAATAACTCCACGATTTGGCGGTCAATGCCGTCAATCTCATTTCGAATATCCAGTAAATCTTTCATCTGCCTTACTCCTTACATTCACCTATATTTCATTCAAATAATAGATAAATCGATTTTTCTTTCTGCTTTATCTCTATCTTCGATTACTTATGAAAAAACAAACATACCATTTTTACAGATCAAACAACGACAACTGATTGGACTCCGGAAGATCCGCTAAGATTCCCAGATCCACCATCAGATCAATAACGGTCTTGCTGACTTTTGTACGCTGCCGGAAATCATCCCTTGAGAGGAATTTTCCGTCTTTTGCCGCCTCTACCACTGCATCCGCCGCTTTATCTCCCAGACCGTCAATGGTACTGATAGAAGGCATCAGTTTGTTATCAATGATCTGGAAATGATGCGCTTTTGCTTTATAAAGGTCGATTGGTAAAAATTCAAATCCGCGGGCGTACATTTCCTGTACAATACGCATATCTTTGTAAGTATCCTGCTCTTTTTTTGACAGGGTATCTTTTCGCCGTTCATAATCATGCATGAAATATTCCAGACGTTCCTTTCCCTGACACATCAGCTCATAGTTGAAGGATGTGGCACGGATACTGAAAAATGCCGCATAATACGCCAGCGGGTAAAATACCTTACACCATGCGATTCGCCACGCCATCATAACGTATGCCGCCGCATGGGCCTTCGGGAACATGTACTTGATTTTTTCACAGGACCACACATACCAGTCCGGCACGCCGTGATCCAGCATGTCCTGCTTATACTCCGGCCATTCCTTGCATTTTCCATTGGCAACGGCACCTTTTCGTACACGCTCCATAATGGTAAATGCTTCCTCACTGTCCAGTCCTTTACCGATTAGATACGTCATGATATCATCTCGGGTACAGATTGCCGTGGAAATCGTTGCTTTTCCTTCCTGAATCAGTGTTTGAGCATTTCCAAGCCATACGTCTGTTCCATGAGACAAACCTGCGATTCTGACCAGGTCCGAAAATGCCTGTGGTTTGGTATCAATCAACATCTGCATAGCAAAATCAGTACCAAACTCCGGGATTCCAAGCGCACCCAGCTTACAGCCGCCGATATCTTCCGGCTCAATGCCAAGGGCTGAGGTATTCTGGAATAAGGACATAACTTCCGGGCTGTCCAGTGGGATCGTCTGCGGATCCACGCCGGTCAGATCCTGAAGCATACGGATCATGGTCGGATCATCGTGTCCGAGAATATCAAGTTTCAACAGGTTGTGGTCA
>CAVAFS010000343.1:0-2309 GCA_963587975.1 Bulleidia sp.
ATACATTCATTTTAGCTGATTTATACATTTTTTCAATATATTTTACCGTCTGATAGAGAAAAAATATATGTTCAGGCGCGGCAAAGTTTGGTATAATTAACACGATAGAATACTAGAAAAAAGGTGTAACGTATGGAAGAAAAAATATCTTTTTGCAAGGGCGGGGGCTGTACCGCAAAGCTTGGCGCCGGCATCTTAAGCCGTGTGCTGGAGCGTCTGCCGAAGGGCCCGCAGGATCCGAATCTGCTGATCGGCTATGACAGCAAAGATGATGCTGCAGTTTATAAAGTAAGTGATGACATTGCGATTGTGCAGACGCTGGATTTTTTTCCACCGATGGTGGAAGATCCCTATACATTTGGAAAAATTGCAGCAACAAACGCATTGAGTGATATCTATGCCATGGGCGGCGAAGTGAAAACTGCGTTAAATATCGTATGTTTTCAAGAAACCATGGATCTGAATATTTTAGGTGAGATCATGCGTGGAGGTTCTGAGAAAGTAATTGAAGCCGGTGGAACGCTGGCCGGAGGACATTCCATCAACGATTCCGATGTGAAATATGGTCTGTCAGTGACCGGAGTCATACATCCGGATAAAATTTATCCGAATAACGGCGGTAAAACGGGGGATAAACTGATTTTGACGAAGAAGCTTGGTGTTGGTATTATCTGTACAGCAAACCGTGTGCAGGAAGCTTCACAAGAAGCAATGGAAGTAGCCATCGCGTCCATGACAACGTTAAATAAATATGCGGCAATGATCTGCAGAAACTATGATATTCATGCCTGCACGGATGTGACAGGTTTCAGTTTCCTGGGACACCTGCATGAGATGATGGATGGAGCTTTGAGTTGTCAGATCAATGCAAAGCAGGTACCGGTATTTCCGGAAGCACTGGATTATGCGGATGAATTTTTGCTGACAGCAGCGGGACAGCGCAATCGGAATCATGTGCAGGATTATGTGAAATTTGAACATGTGCCGTTTGCCATGGAAGAAGTATTATATGATCCGCAGACATCCGGTGGATTGCTGGTGGCTGTGGATGCCGCTCAGGCAGAAAAATTAGAAAAAGAATTGCAGGAAGCAGGACTTCCGGCAGCGATTGTCGGTGAAATTATCGAAAAAAGTGATGTGGAAATTACAGTAACGATGTAAAAGAAAGCATGTCTTTGATATTTTTGCTGTAAGATATGCGTATCTATATAAAGTTACCAACAGAGCTATCAGTCGTAAACGGAATCCTATAAAAAATACAAAGTATATTGATATGGAGGAAAAAGAAATGATCAAAGTAAATGCAATGGGAGATACCTGTCCAATTCCGGTAGTAAAAACAAAAAATGCCATCAAGGAATTAAATGGCAGTGGAGAAGTAATGACACTGGTGGACAATGAAATCGCAGTGCAGAATCTGACAAAAATGGCGAACCAGAAAGGTTATGGAGTAAAATCCCAGAAACTGGGAGAAGGACAGTATGAAGTTATCATGACGATTTCAGTGGATGGAACTTCAGAAAATACAGAAGCGGTTGAATCTGCAGAAGAAGAGCAGACAGTCTGCTATCCGGATGCAAGAAAGAAAAATACAGTTGTGGTATTATCATCATCTGCCATGGGAAGTGGAGATGAGGAACTTGGTGCAATCCTGATGAAAGGATTTATCTATGCACTGAGCCAGCAGGATGAATTGCCAACAACGATCTTAATGTATAATGGTGGGGCAAAAATTTCCTGCGAGGAGTCACCGTCACTGGAAGATCTGAAGTCGTTAGAAGCGCAGGGAGTGGAAATCCTGACCTGCGGAACCTGCCTGAATCATTATGGATTGACCGATAAACTTAAAGTCGGCGAGGTGACTAATATGTATGTCATTGCCGAAAAACTGACACAGGCGGATTTGATTGTAAAACCTTAAGAAAAGTTTTATTTTAATACGGAAATGCAGGGGGGCGCAAAAATTTACAAATTTCACAGAGTAAATTAAGACCTCCAGTACTTTTTTCTCAAGGAGCGATTGTTAGCGACTGAGACAAAAGTACTGGAGGTCTTATAAAAACCTAACGTTGTAAATTTTTAAGCCACCCGATCAAGATGTATATCGGATGATTTTGGCCGGATTTCCCACAACGACCGCATTGTCCGGAACATCCTTGGTTACGACAGACCCGGCGCCAACCACCACATTATTTCCAATCGTCACACCCGGCAGTACCACACTGTTTCCGCCAAACCACACATTGTCCCCGATGGTGATCGGTTTTCCATACACATAATTTTCTACACGAGTCTTGGAATCCATTGGA
>CAVAFS010000344.1:0-2780 GCA_963587975.1 Bulleidia sp.
GTGAGTGTTGTATATGAATTAGAACATGGATATAAGCAGAAAGTAGTTGAAAATAGCCGAAAATCTGTATACAATATAAGAAAGAAAGTTAATTCATTAACAATAGAGGAGGTACTTATGTATAAGATTTTAGAACGTAAGCAGTTAGCTGATAAAATCTATTATATGGTAGTAAATGCACCGAGAGTAGCAAAATCCTGTTTGCCGGGACAGTTTGTAATAGTAAAAATGGACGAGATTGGAGAGCGTATTCCGCTGACAATCTGTGATTATGACAGAGAAGCAGGAACCGTTACCATTGTATTTCAGGTAGTAGGCGCTTCCACAGAGCGTATGACAGCTCTGTATGAGGGAGATTCCTTTCAGGATTTCGTTGGACCGCTGGGATGTCCATCTGAGCTCGTTGAGGAAGATGTAGAAGAACTGAAAAAGAAAAAACTCATGTTTGTAGCTGGTGGTGTTGGAGCAGCACCGGTTTACCCGCAGGTAAAATGGATGCATGAGCATGGTATTGATGTAGATGTTGTTGTCGGAGCAAAAAATCATGAGATGCTGATTCTCGAGGAAGAGATGAAAGCAGTAGCAGGCAACCTGTATGTATGTACCGATGACGGAAGTTATGGTATCCCGGGTATGGTTACCACAGCAATCGAGGAACTGGCTGAGAAATCCGAGCAGCCGTATGATGTATGTGTAGCCATCGGACCGATGATCATGATGAAATTTGTATGTCTGCTTACTAAAAAGCTGAACATTCCGACCATCGTTTCCATGAACCCAATCATGGTAGACGGAACAGGTATGTGTGGCGCATGTCGTTTACAGGTAGGCGATGAAATTAAATTTGCATGTGTAGACGGACCGGAGTTTGACGGACATCTGGTGGATTTTGACCAGGCAATGAAACGTCAGCAGATGTACAAGACAGAAGAGGGACGTGCAGTCCTGAAACTGCGTGAAGGCGATACACATCATGGTGGATGCGGAAACTGCGGAGGTGACAACTAATGGATATGTTAAAGAAAGTTCCTGTAAGAGAGCAGGATCCAAAGGTAAGAGCAACAAATTTTGAAGAAGTTTGTTATGGATATAATAAAGAAGAAGCAATGATGGAGGCACAGAGATGTTTCGGATGTAAAAATGCGAAATGTATCGAAGGCTGTCCGGTTTCTATCGACATCCCTGCATTTATCGGCAGAGTAAAAGTTGGAGAAATCGAGGAGGCTTACAAAATCCTTTCTCAGTACACATCTCTTCCTGCTACCTGTGGACGTGTTTGCCCGCAGGAGAACCAGTGTGAAGGAAAATGTATCCGCGGAATCAAAGGTGAGGCTGTTTCCATCGGTAAACTGGAGCGTTTTGTAGCAGATGCAGCTGCAAAATACCATTATCGTCAGCAGGATCCGGCTCCGGCAAACGGACACAAGATCGCAATCGTAGGTTCCGGCCCTGCAGGTCTGGCCTGTGCAGGCGAGCTTGCAAGAATGGGATGTGACGTAACTATTTTCGAAGCATTACATGAGCCGGGCGGAGTACTTCGTTACGGTATTCCGGAATTCCGTCTTCCGAAAAAACGGATCGTTGCAAGAGAGATTGACAATGTAACAGATCTGGGTGTAAAAATTGAGACAAACGTAGTTATCGGTAAAGCTGTAACCGTTGATCAGCTGATCGATGAGGAAGGTTTCGAGGCTGTATTTATCGGCTCCGGAGCAGGTCTTCCGAAATTCATGGGTATCGAGGGCGAGAACGCAAATGGTGTATTCTCTGCAAACGAGTACCTGACAAGAAATAACCTGATGAGCGCATACAGAGATGAGTATGATACACCGATTCACGGCGGCAAGAAAGTAGCTGTCGTTGGTGGTGGTAACGTAGCAATGGATGCTGCAAGAACAGCTCTTCGTCTCGGCGCAGAAGTTCATATTGTATACAGAAGAAGTGAAGCAGAGCTTCCGGCTCGTGTGGAAGAAGTTCATCACGCAAAAGAAGAAGGTATTATCTTTGACCTTCTGACAAATCCGGTGAAGATCCATGAGGATGAGAACGGATGGGTATCCGGTCTGGAATGTGTTCGCATGGAGCTTGGTGAGCCGGATGAGTCTGGAAGAAGACGTCCACAGGTAATCCCGGATTCCAACTTTGTTCTGGATGTTGATACTGTTATCATGTCTCTGGGAACATCTCCAAACCCGCTGATCTCTTCAACAACAGAGGGTCTGGAAGTAAATAAATGGAAATGTATCGTAGCTGATGAGCAGAACGGAAAGACAACAAAAGAAGGTGTCTATGCCGGTGGTGATGCAGTTACAGGTGCCGCAACCGTTATCCTTGCAATGGGTGCCGGAAAACATGCAGCACATGCAATTTATGAGTATGTGACAAACAAATAGGTCACAGATTATCCAAAGTAAGTTACACAGGCAGGAAAATTCCGCCTTGTTTGTAGCTATATAATATCCTATCCTAATACAAAAAAAGCTGCGAAAGCAGCTTTTTTTGTTGGTATTTTTTATTTCTTATTTTTTATTCATCTTCGGCAGAAGGATGTTTTTTCATATACGTATCCATGACATCTTTTAACTGATCACGGTACTTGAGTTCTGTGTGTACCTTAAAGGCATCCGGGTCAATCGGAAGATTCAGATCCGTCAGTCTGCGGATACTCCAGATGTAAAGGATATCCAGAGCCGGAATCAGATCTTCGCCAAGCGGTGTCAGAATGTACTCAACTTTCAATGGAATCGTATTGTACTGAATTCTCTGAACCAGTCCGTCGT
>CAVAFS010000345.1:0-4495 GCA_963587975.1 Bulleidia sp.
GTATTCTGTTATCCCCTCTGTTGATTTCAGCGAATGCGTATTTTATAGAAAAGTGTATAAATCCGCTGATACAAAACAGGAAAATCCCTTATCAGAAACTCAATTCGACGATTCCGTGGCAAAATGCAATTCTTCAGGATCTGGAAATATTGTATGAAAAGAATGCGGAGGAGATTCATCCGTTTAACATTATGGAAAAAACAGTTCATATCCTTCGGCTGCTTGCTGAAAATATGAATGACATATCGGACAATCAGAAAAACTCGGAAGATATTTTGACTTTGACAGCAATGCTGGGATATGTGCAGAAAAATTATGCGACTAAAATTATGTTGAAGGATATTTCATTTGCCGGAAACTGCTGCAAGACAAAATGTATTTCGCTTTTTCAGAAGTATCTGGACACTTCTCCTGTGATATATTTGAACCGCTACCGTCTGGAAAAGGCTGTTTCTTTCCTTCAAAATGCAACCATGTCTGTGACAGAGATTGCATATGCCTGTGGTTTTTCAAACAGCAGTTATTTCTGTGAACTTTTCCGTAAATATTACGGCACGACACCTGGGAAGTATCGGAGCGGAAATAAGGGAAAATAGTGTTTTAACAGGCTTATACTTTGGTGTAAATTTCTTACTTGCTGAGGGGGACGGACGTATACCACAGGATACCGATTGGTAACCATAGGGTCATAGTGAAAAAATACTGTCATTGATATAATACAGACATCCAAAAAACGAAGGGTTTTAAAACGAAGGAGGAAGTGAAAATGGGTGACTCAAATGGGAAAAAGAATGTGTCGCTGAAAGAGAACATAGGCTTATGGGAGTACATATCCTATGGATTTGGAGATTTTGGATGTTCCATCGTGTATTATCTGGTACTGTCGATCTCAACGTATTATTACACAAACGTTGTTGGTCTGTCAGCTGCTCTGGTGGGAAGTATCATCGCAATCTCCAGTTGTTTTGATGGTATTACAGATGTGCTGATCGGTCTGATCGTTGACCGTACACATTCAAAACTTGGCAAAGCCCGTGCATGGGTATTATGGATGATCATTCCGTTTGGTGTGACACTGATCTTGTGTTACATGGTTCCGGAACATGCATCAACGATGATGAAAGCAATCTATGTGTTCATTACCTATAACCTGGCTGTTACTATCGTGTATACTGCAATCAACCTGCCATATGGTACATTATCCACTCTGATGACCAGAGATAAAGAACAGCGTGGTATCATCAATGTATTCCGTATGACATTCAGTGCAATCGGCGGTCTTGCGGCAGTATCTGCAGCATTACCGATGGTAAAATTCTTTGGCGGAGACCATGCTGCATGGGTTAAGACGATGTCGATCATGGCTGTCGTAGGTATGATCTTCATGTTACTGACATTCCTTGGTACAAAAGAGCGTGTACATGAGGATGCGGAATCACAGGGTAAACGTGTTCCGCTTGGGGTAGCAGTAAAATCCATGCTCATGAACAAATATTGGATTCTTGTTACCGCAATGTGCTTTTTCTTTGCAGCTTACAATTCCCTGAACGGACAGTATCGTACTTACTACTGCCAGTACATCATGGGAAGTGAATACATCATGTCCGGCCTGAATGCAGCAGAGTTTATCGGACAGGGAATCACAGCAGTTGCATGTGCATGGCTGATCCGTAAATGGGGAAAATCAACGATCGTTATTGCCGGATCAATTCTGGCATGTGTATCTCAGGCGCTGATCATCTTCGCGCCGGTGAGTGTTCCGATGGTAACAGCAGCAGCACTGCTTCGTGGACTTGGTTCCGGAACATTTTATGCTTTGATGTTTACTATGGTTGCCGATGTTATTGAGTACGGTCACTGGCGGACGGGTGTCCGGGCAGAAGGATTACTGTTCTCAGCGAATACCATTGGTCAGAAAATCGGTTCCGGTGTCGCACTTGCAATTTTTGGCGCGATCCTGACAGCATCCGGTTATGATGGATTACAGGCAGTTCAGCCGGCAACAGCACTTTCTACCATTTCCGGTATCTATATCTGGGGTCCGGTTATTTGTTGGGGTGGTATGGCAGTTTTATGCTTTATCAATCTTAGTCTGGACAGACAGTATGATCGGATCATTGCTGATCTGCAGGAAGGTAAATTATCACCGAAAGCAAAACTGCAGGAAAAAGTTCGTATCGTAGAAAAGAAAAACTAGAAAAACAGAAATCTGACATATGAAAAATACCTCCGAGGCAGGCAAAATGCTTCGGGGGTATTCTTTATGTGACAGAAAATTACGTTCAATGTTTCAGAAAAGCAGGTGAAATAAAAAAACACATGCATCCCGGTACTGTTATGAGATGCATGTGAAAAAAATTACAGATGGCTGAGCGCAAACTGCTTTAATCCCGTCATATAGTCCTCTTCAATCTGGGGAAGCAGAACCAGCTCCGGTTGAAAATAATGATAATCATCATGTGCAAAGGATTCTTTGATTTGCTCGAACATTTCCGGTGTCAGAAATTCGTCATACAGAAGGATCGTATCCGGATTGTACATGACGCAGATGGTCTGGATCAGGTCAATGGTCTGCTGCAGGGAGCGGTTGATCCACTGAATGTCACGGTAGGCCGGAAGAAATTCGATTTCGGAGGCCAGGCCGTTGGTACCGCTGAGCATGGTGCCGTTGATCATAATGCCGATACCTGCGGAATATTTCCGTGGAAAATAAATTCCGGCAATGATCTGCATAGAGGCAGACTGATGTCTCGCATAGTAGCCAAGAACTGCCACCCGTGTATCATTTTCGATAATACAAGGGACGTGATATTTTTCGGACAGGTAGGAACGGAGAGGAAAATGATTCAGCTGCGGATAGTCGCTGAAGATGATTTCTCCGTTGTGTTCTTTGGCAGGGAGAGCAAAAGCAATCACCTGGATAGCCGGGTACTTTCGAATATAATAACTGATGGAAGAATCCAGGTTGGAAATATTCAGTTCCGTGAATTGTTGATAAGGTTCCACCAATTCGCCACGCAGGTTGATCACAGAAGCAGTGATATAATCCACACCCTGTTTTTCTCTTGTGCCAAATATTAATGCCAGCTTAAAGTTTGTATTCAGTGAATAAACGGCAGCCGGGCGACCGCCGTTTGTGATCATTTTTTCCTGTTGGATGATCTCATTTGCATCTGATAATGTACGAATCAGTGAATTGATTGTTACCACGCTCAGGTCTGTATGAGCTGCAAGCTGTGGTTTCGTGGCTTCACCAAGTTCCAACAATGCTTGTCTGACATCATCGAGATGTTTTTCTTTGATAGAATGTGTATTCATAATTACCCCTAGTTAATAAAAATGCTTTATATAGTATATTTAATAATTATATCTGATATCCGGATAATGTCAAATTTAATTTTATTACAGGATACAGAGTTTATTCAGAATCTGTTTCTGATTTGTGATTTCCAGTTTGCTGTAAATAGAAGCAAGGTTTTTCTTGATACTTGGAACACTCAGATACAGTTCTTTTGCAATGGATTCATTCTTCTGGCCGCGAATAACGCGTAACAGAATGTCAAATTCCCGGTTGGTCAGGGAATAGGTAATCCGGGCCTGCTCCAGTGTTCGGGTCAGAAAGTGTGAGAGATCGTATGCGATGCAGCAGTACCGTTTTCCCTCTGATTCGGAAGATGGCTCGATGGCAGTTACCTCAAGAAATACAGGTTCATTTTTCGGCTTGTATTCCAATGGGGAGTTGAGATCCGCATTTTTCTTCTGGCTCAGATTGATGCACAAATGAAGAATATGCTGCATGATGGAATTTTCTGACCGTTTATTCATTTCCTCAAATATGCCGGACTTATGGATCGGCTGAAAAGCATCGTTCAGAATACACAGTCCGATGCTCTGGTATTGCTCAAAGGTATCTAACGCTGTGTTGGATGCCACTTTTTGGGAGAGAGAGGTTTCTTCCTGAAGCATTCTGGACAGATGTGGCTGGAACATTTTGATGATACACAGTTCCTGATCCGTGAAATCAGAATGTTTGTCGCCACGGTAAAAAGCGTAGCTTGCCCGTGTATGATCCTGTGATTTGATCTGAAGATTGCCTGCAACTTCATAGATGGAGTTGTTTGGAAGCATATAATGCTGCCAGTATTCTGTCTGGCTTCTGAGTTCCTGATTAAAAAAGGAACTTGATCGGAAAATGATCGGAAACGGCTGATCCAGCACTGGAAGTGTGTCATCCAGATGACAGTAGTAGTCCGTATATTTTTCCACGTATTTCTCATTCCAGTTTACAGAGATTGAAGATTTTTTTGCATAGGTTCCGTCCGTTTTCTGATAAAAAAACAGGATGGAAGCCCGGTCAAAATATACGATATTCATAAAGGAATGGAAAAAACGGTTGACTCGGTCGCGGATCGGAACCGTGGTGTCATAAAGATCAATGATCGTTTTGTTGATCAGTTCCATTTTTTCAATACTTATTTCAGCCTGTGTCTGTGCC
>CAVAFS010000346.1:0-5808 GCA_963587975.1 Bulleidia sp.
ACCATATCTGATGGGCGGTGTCGGTGTCGCCGGAGCAGTTCCACCACTTGGTATCGGTCTTGCAACCATTCTTTTCCGGAAAAAATTTACGCAGGAAGAGCGTGATTCCGGTAAAGCAGCCATCCTGATGGGATGTATGGGAATCACAGAGGGAGCCATCCCGTTTGCAACGGTAGATCCGTTACGTGTCATTCCGGCTTACGTCATTGGTTCCGCAACCGGATGTACCACCGCATTTTTACTTGGGTGTCAGAATCATGCTCCATGGGGCGGACTGATCGTACTTCCGGTGGTGGATAACAGGATCGGATATTTTCTGGCAGCCATGCTGGGAGCGGCAGTGACAGCCGTGATCGTAGGTGCCACCAAGAAAGTGGTAGAGGTGGAAGAACAGCCGGCAGCTGTGGATGCAGAAGAGGAAGATTTTGAAATTACATTTGAAGACTTTTGATGATTCAGAGTTATGCAAAGTCAGGTTGAATGACAGAAAAAGAAGTATTAAGGAACATTTTTAAATAACAACATTTTATTTGGAGGAGGAAATATCATGAAAGTAGTAGGAGTTACCGCATGCCCGTCAGGAGTTGCCCATACTTATATGGCAGCAGAAGCATTACAGATCGCAGGAGAAAAATTAGGAATGGATGTCAAGATTGAGACACAGGGATCTGCAGGCATTGAAAACACATTAACAGAGCAGGATGTTGCAGAAGCAGTCTGTGTCATCTTGTCCAACGATGTAGCCATTCGAAATGAAGAGCGTTTCAAAGGCAAAAAAGTAGTCCGCATGGGTGTATCTGATCTGATCAAAAAAGCAGATGGACTCATGAAGAAAATTCAGGCGACATTTTAATCATTCATAAAAACAAGAACAGGAGGAAACCAAGATGAAATTCTTTATTGATACCGCAAACGTAGAAGATATCAAAAAAGCAAACGACATGGGCGTGATCTGTGGCGTAACGACAAACCCATCACTGATTGCAAAAGAAGGCCGTGATTTTAACGAAGTCATCAAAGAAATCACATCCATCGTGGATGGACCGATTTCCGGAGAGGTAAAAGCCACAACCGTAGATGCAGAAGGTATGATCAAAGAAGGCCGTGAGATTGCAGCCATTCATCCGAATATGGTTGTAAAAATTCCGATGACCATCGAAGGCCTGAAAGCAGTCAAAGTGCTTTCCGCAGAGGGAATCAAGACAAATGTGACATTGATCTTTACTGCAAATCAGGCCCTTCTGGCAGCAGAAGCAGGTGCATCTTATGTATCTCCGTTCCTTGGCAGACTGGATGATATCAACCAGCCGGGTATTGATCTGGTGCGCACGATAGCAGAAATCTTCTCCATCTATGGTTATGAGACAGAGATCATTGCGGCATCTGTGAGAAATCCGATCCATGTAACGGACTGTGCACTGGCAGGCGCTGACATTGCAACCGTACCATACAAAGTTATTGAACAGATGACAAAACATCCACTGACCGATCAGGGAATTGAAAAATTCCAGGCAGATTATAAGGCAGTATTTGGCGAATAATTCGGAAAAGAAGAAAAAGGAGTGTCAAAAACTATGACCATTCAGGAATTAGAACGTATGGCGGTAGAAGTACGGAAAGGCATCATTACCGGTGTACATGCAGCAAAATCCGGACATCCGGGCGGTTCTTTATCCGCAGCAGATATCTTCACTTATCTGTATTTTCAGGAGTTACATGTGGATCCAAAGCATCCCCAGGATCCGGACAGAGACCGATTTGTACTGTCGAAGGGACATACTGCACCGGGCCTGTACGCAGCACTTGCAAATCGTGGATTTTTCCCGGTGGAAGACCTGAAGACGTTGCGGCACATCGGTTCCCATCTGCAGGGACATCCGTGTATTGCACATACGCCGGGAATTGACATGTCAAGCGGTTCTCTTGGTCAGGGAATCTCCGCAGCTGTTGGAATGGCACTTTCTGCAAGACTGCAGGGAAAATCCTACCGTGTATACACATTACTTGGCGATGGCGAACTGCAGGAAGGACAGGTCTGGGAAGCATCTATGTTTGCAGGATCCCACAAACTGGACAATCTGACGGTGATCGTGGACAACAATAATCTGCAGATTGATGGTGCGGTATCCGAGGTCTGCTCTCCATATCCGATCAATGAAAAGTTTGCTGCATTTGGCTTCCATGTGATCAATATTGATGGTAATGATATGGAGCAGATTGCAAAAGCTTTTGAGGAAGCCCGTGCGACAAAGGACAAACCGACGGCGATCATTGCGAAAACGACGAAGGGCAAAGGTGTATCTTTCATGGAAAATCAGGTGGGCTGGCATGGAAAAGCACCAAATGACGAAGAGTATGAGATCGCAATGGCAGAATTGACGAAAGCAGGTGAGCAGTAATGGCAGAGATAAAGAAAATCGCAACCCGTGAAAGCTATGGAAATGCACTGGCAGAGCTTGGCCGGGAAAAAGAGAATCTGGTAGTTCTGGATGCAGATCTGGCAGCTGCCACCAAGACCGGAATCTTCAAAAAAGAATTCCCGGAACGCCACATTGACTGTGGTATTGCGGAAGCCAATATGATGGGGATTGCCGCAGGACTGGCAACCACCGGCATGGTGCCATTCGCAAGTTCCTTTGCCATGTTTGCCGCAGGCCGTGCCTTTGAGCAGATCCGCAATTCCATCGGATATCCGCATCTGAATGTAAAGATCGGAGCAACCCATGCGGGAATTTCCGTCGGCGAAGATGGCGCAACCCATCAGTGTAATGAAGATATTGCTCTGATGCGCACGATTCCGGGCATGGTTGTCATCAATCCGAGCGATGATATTGAGGCAAAAGCTGCTGTTCGCGCCGCATATGAGTACGATGGCCCGGTGTATCTCCGGTTTGGACGTCTGGCAGTACCGGTTATCAACGATCGCGAGGATTATTCCTTTGAGATCGGAAAAGGTGTGGTGCTGAGAGAAGGAACGGATGTGGCTATCATTGCCACCGGACTTTGTGTCAGCGGAGCACTGGAAGCGGCAGAACGTCTGGCCGCAGACGGTGTTCAGGCAAAAGTCATCAACATTCATACCATCAAACCACTGGATGAGGCACTGGTAGCAGAAGCGGCAAAAACCTGTGGACGCATTGTGACCGTGGAAGAACATTCCATCATTGGCGGTCTGGGAAGCGCGGTATGTGATGCTGTCAGCAGCCTGTGTCCGGTTCCAGTGAAGAAAATCGGTATGATGGACTGCTACGGCGAATCCGGTCCGGCGACAGATCTGGTTCATAAATATGGACTGGATGCGGATGGAATTTATGCCGGAGTGAAAGAGTTCTTGGAATAGAAAGTGTCCTCCCACTTTTTATGCAATAAATAGTTGAAAAAAACAGGAATCAGAAAACTGGTCGTTTCTGGTTCCTGTTTTTTGCCGGAAAACCACATAGATTTTCAGACACGGGAAAAGCCTGCCTGACATAGAATAATAGAAAGGCCGCACACGGAGGTGCCGATTTGAAATCATTTCAATCGCCGCTGAGTACGTTGGAAGAAAAGCAGTATCTGGAGCAGCTGAAAAACGGAAGCGAGCAGGCAAAATCGGTATTAATTGAGCGAAATCTGCGGCTTGTGGCACACATTGCACGGAAATATCAGGGCGCGCAGGAGAATATGGAAGATCTGATCTCTATCGGAACCATCGGACTGATCAAGGCAGTCTCCACCTACAATCTGGAAAAGGGCAGCCGTCTGGGAACCTATGCCGCTCGATGCATTGAAAACGAACTGCTCATGTATTTTCGCAGTAAAAAGAAAACAGCCAGAGATGTGTCTCTCTATGAGCCCATTGGAACAGACAAAGAGGGCAATCAGATTAAACTGCTGGATATCGTGGAGAGCGGCGAACCGGAGCTGTGGGAGCGTGTCGTGGAAAAGAAAAACATCCTGCGGTTATATGAATTACTGCCAAAAGTGCTGGATGAGCGGGAAAGCTGGATCATTCGGAAGCGGTATGGGTTGTATAATACAAAGCCTGCCACACAGCGGGAGATTGCAAAAAGCCTTGGAATTTCCAGATCCTATGTCAGCCGGATCGAAAAGAAGGCGCTGGAAAAATTGCGGCAGGAGTTTCTGGAATAAGTCTGTGAAAAATTTTGCTGCTTCTTCAATAGAAGCTGCTGTAGCAACGGTAGCATCTACCATTGGATTGGTAAAAAAATTAAATACAAATTAATGAAAAATATCGTTTGAATATAGACAGATTTGGATAGATATGCTACAGTAGACCTGTCTTTTATCTTACTTTTTACTTTTTTCGGCAATCGCCGGATTTTTCCGTATACGAAAAGAGGAAAAATGAATATATGTATAGTGTAATAAAAACAGCGGTAGTCTGTGGTTTCGAATCGCTTCCGGTGCAGGTAGAAACGGATGTCAGTGACGGCATGCCTTCTTTTGACATGGTAGGTTTTTTGACTTCTGAGGTAAAGGAAGCCAGAGAGCGTGTGCGTACTGCCTTGAAAAATGCGGGATTTCGTCTGCCGGCCAAGAAGATCACCATTAATCTGACGCCGGCGGATGTGCGAAAATCCGGTACCGGGTGTGATCTGCCCATGGCGGCGTCCGTTCTGGCAGCGTTTGGTTTTCTGGATGAGCACATTTTAAACAATTATCTGTTGCTTGGCGAGGTCGGATTAAACGGGAGTATTTTGTCAACCAAAGGTGTGTTGTCAGCGGCAGTATTGGCGCAGAAAGAAGGCATGCAGGGCATTGTGGTGCCATGGGAGAATGCCAGAGAAGCTGCTATTTTGGATACGGTGAAAGTGATCCCAGTGAAAAATCTGAAAGAATTTGTACAGATTTGTCAGCAGGAACTTCCGGAGACCTGTTTTTACCGGGAACAGCAGGAAATCTGGAAAACGGAGTATGATGTGGATTTCGCAGAACTGCGGGGACAGCCGATGCTGCGCCGCGCCTGCGAGATTGCCGTCAGTGGTATGCACAATTTATTAATGATGGGACCGCCGGGATCAGGAAAGACCATGGCAGCGAAGCGGATTCCGACGATTTTGCCGGAACTGAGCAGAGAGGAAAAACTGGAACTTTCTCAGATTTATTCGCTTTGCGGTCTGCTGGATCAAGAGCGCATTATCCAGAATGAGCGCCCCTTTCGCAGCCCTCATCACACGGTGACGGCGCAGGCACTGGTGGGTGGTGGCAAACAGCCCCATCCCGGGGAAATCAGTCTGGCGCATCACGGCATTTTATTTTTGGATGAATTGGCAGAGTTTAAGCCGGGGATTTTGGATGTACTGCGGGAACCGCTGGAGGAAAAGAAAGTCCATATCTCCCGGGTGGGAGGGAGTTTTGTCTATCCGGCGGATTTCATGCTGGTGGCATCTACAAATCCTTGTCCATGTGGTTTCTACCCTAATTTAGACCGCTGTAACTGCAGACCTCAGGCTATTAAAAATTATATCAGCCGTATTTCGCAGGCATTCTTAAATCGCATGGATCTGTGTGTGGAAACAGAGGAAGTCCGATATACGACAATGAAAGATGTGCGTGAGGAAGAGTCCAGCGCAGTGATCCGTGCCCGGGTAGAACGGGTGCATGAGATTCAACGAGAACGGTTCAAGGGAAGAAAGTATCGCTTTAACAGTCAGATGAACATGGAAGATCTGGAGCGTTTCTGTGCACTGGATGCAGAGTCCACGGAGCGGATGCAGGACAAGTATGAGGAATATCATTTAAGTGCCCGTACCTATGGAAAAATCCTGAAAACGGCCCGTACCATTGCGGATATGGCAGGAGAGG
>CAVAFS010000347.1:0-5867 GCA_963587975.1 Bulleidia sp.
ACATTGATCAGGTCTGTGATTCCCTGTACTGCCTGCTGTAATACTTCATCTGCTTTCTTTAACGCATCCGGCATGGTTGTTCTTCTGTCAACGATCTCCAGAAGTTTGTCATTCGGGATAACGATCAGAGTATCTACGCTCTCTTTCAGATTCTCGATTCCATGAATCGCATTTGTCATACGTGTTTTTGCTTCAAATTTAAACGGTTTTGTAACAACACCTACGGTAAGGATTCCCATATCCTTTGCGATCTTTGCTACGACAGGAGCAGCACCTGTTCCTGTTCCGCCGCCCATACCACATGTTACAAATACCATATCAGCACCTTCGATGGCTGCTGTCAGTTCTTCTGCGCTCTCTTCTGCAGCTTTCTGTCCGATCTCCGGCTGAGCTCCTGCACCAAGTCCTTTGGTCAGCTTCTCACCAATCTGGATCAGTGTCGGCGCCTTACATAAAGTAAGTGCCTGCTTGTCCGTATTGATTCCGATGAACTCTACACCGCCAATCTTCTCATCTATCATTCGGTTTACGGCATTATTTCCAGCGCCGCCAACTCCGATTACAATTATTTTTGCGCTGGACTCAGCCCCTATTGACATGATTTCAACCACGATAATCCTCCTTTTATCCCTGAAACGGAATATCTTATATTATATTTCATAACATTTCTGCCATTCTCTTTGCTATATCTTTTATAATATCGTTTTTTCTGGAAATAATCAACTGTTAAATCCATATAATTCGGCTTTTTTTACTGACCTTCTGCCGTATCTGCAGTGTTTGTATCCTGCGTATCCGTCTGATCACCGGAATTTTCACCAGATGTGTCCTGTTCAGCTGCCTGACCGCCGGTTCCATCACCGGATGTATCCGCCTGATCACCGGTATCCTGCTGGGTATTCGCCTGATCGCCACTATCCTGTGTATCCGCTGTTTGTCCCGGTACTGTCTGTACATCATTCGGGAATTCAATTAGTTCACCGTTTCGGAAATAAATATCCGTATTATTCTCCGACCAGGTTTCCAGATGCAGCATTCCGCTTGCGCCGTCCAACTGTGGCAGGATCTGATCCATACGCAGAATTTTTTCATTCAGATCTGTGCCGGATCCGACATTAACCTGAATCTGTCCATAATTCAGATATACATTGCCGTTCTGGATCAGGATCGTCTCCGGTATCCGTTCATATTTTTTCAGTAGCTGAGTCACATTTAACAGGGTTCGCAACAGCTTGCTGTTGTCTCCGATGGCCAGCTTCTTATATAACTCTGCTGTATCTACGGAAAGACCACTGATCTTGGTAACTCCCTCGATAATCTCCGAAGAAATTTCCACCACAAAACCGTCTTTATCAAGATAGGCATTTTTTCCCAGGGACGGCACATAGATGTAACCAAGAATTCCTTTTTCCACTACTGTGATCTCCAGCTTCTGCGGAGATTTCAGATGGATCTGCAGGGAATCCACAAATGGGATTTCTTCTGTTTTGTTCAGTTTATTTTCAAAGTAGACATACAGCGAATTCCAGGAATAGTCCTTGTCCAGTACCCAGTCCTCAATCTGTTTGTCACTATAGATTTCATTTCCTTTTACGGTAACGCTTTTTACCACAAATACTTTCCACACCAGAATTGCTCCCAGTGCGATCACAAACGCTATAATCAGAAGGGCGGTCAAAATGACACGCCCGATTTTCTTTCTTCTTCTCTTTTTTCGCATACTGCTCTCTCCCGGATTACTTCCCGTACTTTACTCGACCGGATGACTGGCATCAAATTTGATATGCCGCGATACATTCAGCACCAGTCCCATCTCCGTGAGCAGGATTGCAATGGATGTACCTCCGTAACTGATAAATGGCAGGATAATACCTGTATTTGGCATCCAGTTTGTTACAACCATGATATTCAATACGACCTGCAGTGCGATATGTCCCATAACACCGACAACCACCAGTGCTGAAAACAGATCCGGTGCGTTGTTGGCAATGACCATACACCGCCACAACAGCAGTACAAAAAGCAGCATGACACAGATTGCACCAAACAGTCCCAGTTCTTCACAGATGATCGTAAAAATAAAGTCATTCTGTGCTTCCGGAACATAGCCAAGCTTCTGTACACTGGCTCCCAGACCTTTTCCAAACAGTCCGCCGGAACCAATTGCATACAATCCCTGCAGTGTCTGATATGCTTTATCCGGAAAATCTTCCGGGTGAAGCCATGCTTTGATACGTTCTGCACGATAACCGGCCATATTGATACCAACTACCATCAGTACCGCTGCAACGCCTCCAAGCATAATAAACTCTTTATACTTTGGACTGACCACGAATATCATGATCACTGCAATACCAGCCACAATAATGGCGGTACTTAAGTTGCTGTATGCAATGATACCGACCATAGGAATAACAAGAATCAGTATTTTTATGATCGATTTCAGGTCTTTGACCTGTTTTGGGATCTTGCTCAATAAAACTGCCATAAAAAGAATCACAGCAATTTTCGCGATCTCCGACGGCTGTAACTGGATCGGACCAAGTTTCAGCCATCGTGTGGATCCATTTGAACTCTGGCCAACCAGGATAACTGCCCCACACATCAGGAATGACAGAACATATGCCGGGAACGCCAGTTTTTTTATCAGACTCTGCGGCACATAACTTACCACAAACATTCCCATAAATCCCAGTACCGCACACCCCGCCTGACGCTTCAGATAATGCATCGGATCGTTAAATACGTCCTGTCCCTCGTAGGCGCTGACACTGTAAAGCATAACCAGACCAAATCCCACCAGAAAGATAATGATGAAAAGCAGACTGTAATCAAAATATTTTGTTGTCCCGGCGTTTTCCCTTCTCTGTGGGGTGCTGGCAGCCCTCGTGCGGTTTCTGCGGTTACTCATGTACAATTACTCCTTTAAAGCATGAACCATTTCTTTGAACATTTTTCCACGAACTTCATAGTTCGGGAACATTCCCCAGCTTGCGCAGGCCGGTGAAAGCAATACGGCATCTCCGTTCTGGGCATTTTCATAGCAAATATCTACTGCCTCCTGCAGGCTGTCTGCAAACACATAATCATGGAATCCGCAGGCCTTGGCTGCCTCGGCAATTTTTTCTCTGGTCTGACCGATCAGAACCAGTTTCTTTACTTTTCCGTCAAAACTGTTGATCCACTCGGTATACTCGGACTGCTTATCATATCCACCGCCGATGAGACAGGTCGGACGATCCATTGCCTGGATACCTTTGATGGCAGCATCCGGGTTCGTACCCTTGGAATCATTGTAAAAACGGACACCACGTTTCTCTGTCACATACTCAATTCTGTGTTCTACCGCCTGGAACGTACGCAGCGCCTGACGGATATGCTCCATGGATACGCCATAATTTAATGCCATTGCTGTAGCAGCCATTGCATTTTCATGATTGTGGCGGCCAAGGATATTCAGTTCATCGGTAGACAGTACTTCTTCTTTCTGTCCGTCATGGGCATAGATGATCTTGTCACCCTCCAGATAGATTCCCTCTTCCAGTGTTCTGAGGCTGCTGAAGAATACGATATGCGCAGATAATTCTTTTGCACGCTCTCTGAGCACTTCATCTTCATAATTTAATACACAGGTCTGCTCCGGTCCCTGATTTTTCGCAATACTGAGCTTTGCAGCTATGTAGTTTTCCATCGTATGATGACGGTTCAGATGATCCGGTGTGATATTTAAGATTGCAGACACCTTCGGGCAGAACTCATCAATGGTTTCCAGCTGAAAACTGCTAATCTCCGCAACCGTTACAGTATCATCTGTATCTTCCGCAACTACGCCTGTATATGGGATTCCGATATTTCCTACCACATGTACATGCGGGAATGCAGTCTTCATGATCTCACCAAGCAGTGCAGTGGTTGTAGTCTTACCATTGGTACCGGTGATTGCAAGCACATCACCTTTTTTACAGCGATATGCCAGCTCGATTTCCCCCCAGATTGGCAGTCCGGCCTCTCTCAAACGGATCACAATCGGAAGATCCACAGGTACGCCAGGACTTAACACAACCAGATCCAGTGCTTTTTCCACTTCCTGCGGAAGTTCTCCCACATACAGTTCCGGTGTCTTTCCTGCCTCAAAGCTTTCCAGTACATGAGCTTTATCCAGTTTTTCATTTCCATCGAATAAAACGACATTTGCTCCGGCATTTTCCAATAAATTTGCTGCCGCTACTCCACTGATACCGGTTCCGAATACCAGTACTTTTTTCCCTGTGAATTCCATTTCCACATTCCTCCAGATTATTTTTCTCTCAAAAGTCTATCCTATTTCACCTATACAATACCAATATATGCAATCAGACAAAGAATTGCTGTCACAATTGAAAATACTGCAACCACACGGGTCTCAGACCATCCACCAAGTTCAAAATGATGATGGATCGGTGCCATACGGAAAAATCTCTTTCCGCCTGTTTTCTTAAAATATACGACCTGAATCATAACGGAAATGATCTCAATCCAGTAGATCAGTCCGACGATCAGGATAAAGATCGGCATCTGCATCATATATGCAGCTGCAGCCACGAAACCGCCCAGAGCCAGGGAACCGGTGTCTCCCATAAATACACTGGCCGGATATACATTAAACAGTAAAAATCCGAGCAGGGCGCCGACAACCGCACAGGTCACAGGTGCAATACCTGCACCTGTTCCGACTGCGATCACGGAAAAGAATGTCGCAACCAGGATTGTTACGCTGGAAGCCAGACCATCCAGTCCGTCCGTAAAGTTTACACCGTTTACCGTACCGATCACTGCGAAAAACAGAATCGGGACCGCAAGCCAGCCAAGCTCCAGATAATGTCCTTTGCTGAACGGGATCAGCATGGACAGTGATACATCACTTTTTACAAGGTATACTGCGAATACAGCTGTCACAACGATCTCACAGAGCATTTTCTGCCATGCGAGCAGTCCGTCAGATCTGCGCAGTACAACTTTCAGATAGTCATCTAAAAATCCGATGATTCCGAATCCGACTGTCACAAACAGTACCGGAATGATCTTCGGATATCCCTTTACATAAAACAGGGAAGTGATCACTACTGCGATAAGGATCATGATACCGCCCATGGTTGGGGTACCATTTTTCTTCTGATGGGACTCAAGTTCCTCTCTCTCTGTATTTCCAATTTTCAATTTCCGTAAAAACGGAATCACCACCGGACCTAACACTGCTGTGATTGCAAAGGCCAGCAGTACCGGAATAATTACCTGATATGTCATTTTCACACCTCTTCTTACTTCGACATCTCCCAATGTCGATTGTATGTTTTTTACAGTCTAAGTAGTATCATACGTCTTTTCTATTTGTTTGGCAACTCTGAATATCTGCCAATTTTCACTCCTGCGTAACGTCCTCTGTCAGCACATTTTCCATCTTTTCTATTCCAAGATACGGAAGTGCATTTTCAAAAATCTCTTTCATTACCGGTGCAGCCACCGTTCCACCGTAATAAACGCCCTGTGGATCATTGATCACGATCAGGCCGATCACCTGCGGATCATCTGCCGGTGCAAAGCCGAGAAAGGAAGCGATATATTTGTGCTCACTTCTCGGAAGTGTCTGTGACGTCGCCGTTTTTCCCGCAATGGAGAATCCTTCCACTGCTGCTTTTTTCCCGGTTCCCTCTGAAACTACCTTCTCCAGAAGAGAACAAATCGTTTCAGACGTCCCTTCACTCACCATCCCCTCCGTTGTATCGTAGGTAAAAGTGTGGATCGTCTCTCCTTCCACGTTCTGCACTGACACCCCAAAATGCGGTACCACCCGGGTTCCGCCATTGATCAGAGACGATACCGTTGTGATC
>CAVAFS010000347.1:5936-7678 GCA_963587975.1 Bulleidia sp.
GTCCAAAGGAGATTGTTGCCAGTTCCACCTGCCCTATCTTGTCTTTTTTATGCATGATCGTTGCTGCCTCGCCCGGAAGATCGATCCCGGTTTTGCCAAGCAGTCCGAACTGCTCAAAATAATGATAAAAATTGTCTGCGCCAAGCCGCAGTCCCAGTTCGATAAATACCGGGTTACAGGAATTCATAATTCCCTGGGTAAAGGTCTCCGCCCCGTGTCCTGTCGTTTTATGACATCGGATCCTGCGGTCCTCCACGATTTTATATCCGGGACAGTAAAACGGATCGTCCACTGTCACCACCTGTTGTTCCAGTGCCGCAGCCGTGGTAATGATCTTGAAGGTAGATCCCGGTTCGTAAGTATCATTGATACAGGCATTTCGCCACATCTGATTCAGAAGATCCTGCTTTTCTTCCTCCGAAACTGTCGTTTCCACATTCAGGGTAAACGGATCATTGAGATTATACTCCGGCTCATTGACCATGGCCAGTATCTCACCATTTTGCGGATTCATCAGGATTACAGACACACCGTCTGCCGATTTTTCCTGCATTACCTTCTGTGCTGCCTGCTCACAGTAATTCTGAAGATTATAATCCAGGCTGATGGTCAGCTGATCACCTGCTACAGGCTCTATCCTGCGCTCGCCTTCTGTCTCCAGTTCTTCTCCAGAAGCATTTGTCTGCGTCAGGATTTTTCCGTCTGTTCCTGCCAGCCATTCTTCATATTTGACTTCCAGGCCCACAATTCCCTGATTGTCTCCACCGGTAAAACCAATCACTTTGGAAGCCAGTGTATCATAGGGATAATATCTGCGGTAATCCGCATCTACTTTCACACCGTCCAGGTGATAAGACAAAATCACATCACCTGTCTCTTTCGGCACATTAGAACGGACTCTTTCGATGGAACTCACCTTTTCCACCCGTTTTCGCACGGTTTCTTCCGACAGCTCCAGTTCCCTGCACAGTACCTGTATCACCTGCTCCGGATCCGTCAGCTGACTGTGGATCACGGATATGGTACAGACAGATTGATTATCTGCCAGCACAATGCCGTTACGGTCTGTGATTTTTCCCCGGGCCGCTTTGATACTGCGCTCCCGTTCGTGCAGATTCTGTGCCTTTTCCTCATAATACTCCGACTGAAATACCATAAGATAGATCAGCCGCCCAAATTGTGCACACATGACTGTCACAATGATCAACATCAGTGCCACAATCTTCTTTTTCTGAAATGTCTTCAAATGCTGCATAAAAAGCCTCAGAACATCCCTTTATTATATGGTATTCCTGATATCAGCTCCTTATGCTCGGCAAATATCTTACTGTCCGCTGGTACCGTCCTCTGTACTCTGCGGTGCCTGTGTCGGAACATCACTGTCCATAGATTCGGTAGTTACTTCCACCTGTGTACCTTCGCCGGTAATTCCAACGCCTTCATTTACACCTGTCTTTTCCTCATCCGGGTAAATTCCCATGTACGGAAGTGCCTCTTTTAAAATTTCTCTGGCAATACTCTGTGCATAATAGCTGTGCGCCTGATCGGCTGAGTTTGCCTCATCTACTACTACATATATCGCAACCTGCGGATTATCTGCAGGTACCGATCCAATAAAGGATACCAAATATTTTCTGGCAGAACGCGGCAGTTTCTGTGCAGTACCGGTTTTTCCACCCATGGAATAACCGTCTACTTTTGCTTTCTTACCGGAACCATTCACAACTACGCCCTGTAAATAC
>CAVAFS010000348.1:0-5511 GCA_963587975.1 Bulleidia sp.
TGTCTACTGTTATCTGATGTAATGATATACTTTTTCACTATACTACATTAAAGTTATCGAAAGCGGGCATGGAATATTTACATTTTCATTAATTCCATTTTCAAAAATGCTCTTTGATGAACGCCAGACACTCCTGTGAGGCCTGTGCGATCTTTCCGTTTCGGATCATTTCTTTGACATCATCACCGAGGAAATCCATCTCTTCCACGCTGATTTTTCCGGTTTGCAGTGCAGTTCATTAACCCCATACATGATCGGTCCTTCCCGGCTTCTCATACCTTTCTTTACGCCATGGTCACAGCTGCAATCTCCAACTCGGAAGCTTCCACAATTTCCAATACCAGTTCACAGATGCCGGCCTCCGCCTGCACAGAACCACAGACTGTTTGCCAATAATCTGTTTCCCCATCGACAATAACTTCTCCGGCACATACATCATTTAACATGATACGGATCCTGCCACTGCCTTTACAACAAATCTCTGCCTTCGTCCATTCTTCTCCGCTCCTGATATAACGGAAAGTAATCGTATCACCTGCTGAAATATGTGTCAGGATTTCCGGATATGCCTCTGCATGCTCTCCCGGATTGACATCAATATACACGCTTCCCGTCAGGCCACAAGCCTGATATCCGAAAATCTCCTCACCTGGGGCAAACGGCTCACCGACGCCCTGAGAGGTCATTTTTATTTCCGGAATCGTACCGTCCGGTGCGATTTCAATCTTTTCAATACACAGTCTTCTGTGCTGCTGCATACCACGGCTGCAACGATGGTAAAATACATACCACTGACCATCCACACATTCAATGGAACCGTGATTATTCCAGCTGGCCGGATCACACCCATCATTGTCTATGATAATCCCCCTGTAAGTAAACGGTCCCAGCGGGCTCTTGCCCGTTGAGTATCCAAGGGATGTCGGCTTACCACGCTCCATATCTGCATACACATAATAATAGGTGTCTCCGATCTTGCGCATAGAAGATCCCTCATGAAAATAATGGTTCTCCTCTGTCACCAGATCATCTATGATCTCTTCCCGTTCAAAACTAACCATATCCGAATGCAGCTTAACACCGTGAGAAAACAGCTGTCCCCAGTAATAATACACCTGACCGTCATCATCCTGGAAAATAGCCGGATCAATACCACCGCAAGGCAACTGTACAGGGTCAGAAAAAGGTCCTTCCGGTCGATCCGATACCGCTACACCCTCACTGTCATCTGACATACAAAAGTATAAATAATATGTTCCATCCTTCTCGATGCAGTCCGGTGCAAATAAAAGCGGCGGTTTTTCCTTTTTCGCCTCTTCTTCAAATTTTGCTTTCATATCCACACCATTTTCAATGTCCCGCTGGATCATCTTTTGGATAAACGGTGTCGAATGGCTCCAGTCGATGCCCGGATATTTCGGTGCATCCGGATTGTTAAACCATGGAATCTGCTTTCCTTCCAGGGAAATCTCATGGATTGTCCATTCTTTCATATCCCCTGTGGATACTACACGGTACTGCTCACTGCAATACACATCCTCGCGGTCATCAAAACTGCCATACACATACAGTCTGCCATCGGACATTACATGCCCTTCACTGTCCGGGATATGTACATCCACCGGCAGGATTGGATTTCTCTGATTTTTATAGGTTCTCATCTTTTTTCCCCATATCACAAATGTATTTATAAAATTGTGTACTCAATATTTTCCGGAACATCCGCTTCTACCTTTACTTCATCATTTTCCCGTGTCACATGTACCGTGATTTTTCCTTTCACAGAATTATAGCTGCAGGTAAATTCATTCATGCTCTCCGGCAGATACGGCGCAATCTCAATTTTGCCAAATCCAGGCTCCAACGGACGAATACCAGCCAGTCCATTATAGAACCACTCGATGATGTGTCCCATCATATCATGGCAGTGGCTTCTCGGATTCTGCTCCCAGTACTCTCCGAGGGTTGTCTCGCCATCCAGCACGAATGCATAGTAGCTCGGATGTGTAGTTTTTGTAATAAACTGGCAGATCAGATCATTCATGCCATATTTTCTTGCGGTCTGAATGATGTATGGCAGTCCAACTTCTCCGCTGACAAAAGCACCTTTTTCTTCTAATGTCTGACGGAACGCACGCACCACGTCATTCACCTTGTCTTCCGGAACCATGCCCCAGTACAGTGGCAGTGCCTCTGCAGCCTGTGTCATGCAGATTTCGTCTTTGTGATCCCATGCCTGATAGTACCAGTAACCATCCTGCGGATGCTGTACCAGAAGTTTCTCATTATAATTTGCTTTGATTTCTTCTGCCAAAGCTTCAAATTCTGCCTGCTCTGCATCTTTTTCGAGGATACCTGCAAAGTAAGCCATCGTCTTGCTGTCCGCATATAAAAATGCAGTCTCAATATTTTCACGCACCAGCACATTTTCCGGATTTCCCCAGTCACCGAGACCATGATTTAAAAATCCTTCTTCGTTGCGGAGAGATGCCTCGTGTGCCAGATATTTTTTACCAGCCTCATAATTGTCACGGATGATCTGCACATCCCCGTAAAACATATAATGCCAGTAAGTTCCGAGAATGCTTGTGCTGCCCCACGGAATAATATCATAAAAACTTCCCATCCCCGGTACCGGAAGTACATTCGGGATGTAGCACGGACTCTGGGACGGCATCAGACCCTCTCCAGGATAAAAACGTCCGCCCTGTCCATCGGAAAAACTGTCCTCTGCAGTATGCTGATCTGTACGCATATCTGTCAGGAATTTGTTCCAGAGACGGTCAGATCGTTTCATATACATAATGGACGGTGCCATCAGATGGTTTGGCTCCTGCCATGCAAAACGCTCAATGGTCGGGCAGTCGGTATGCACGCTGACCATATTGGCCTCAACTGCTTTCTCCACCAGATCATAGATCTGATTGTAACGCTCATCATCACTGTGGAAACTTCCGTCACACTCCCATGCACTGGAAATTGCGTCTCCGTACATATTGCGGATTTCTGTATGATCATCCAGACCTTCTACTGCAAAGTAGCGACCTGCAAAATAAGTAAATTTCATACGGAAGGTTTCCCATGTGTCATCCTGTCCGATGATATAAGTAATGCAGTTATCGATGAGCACCCAGTTTTTCGCCATCTGATCCACATCACCGTTTTCTGTCAGCTTCTCTGCCACATAAAAACGTACTTTTGTTCCTTTTTTACCTTTGATATCAAACTGCAGCATACCGGAAATGTTCTGGCCAAGATCGTAAATATCACGATGCACGCTGCCTGCTGCTTCCTCTGTTGTATCCAGAGATTTATCCGCTTCCACACTGTGGATATATTTTGCCTCATAACGTCTGATCACTTTGATCGCCGGCTGATCCTGCTCTACGAGTGTTCCTGTCGGTGCCATATCCTTGTCCACCTGCTGTGCAGCTGTCCAGTCACTGTCATCAAAATCAACGGTATCCCAGCCTGCCGGATAAGCTGCGCCATCGGCAGTCTCAGAACCATACACGTTGCTCATGGAAATTTCATGCGCTTTCACTTTAAAGGAATCATCCGCATAAATTGTCTCGTTGCTTCCGTCTGCATATTCCACAGTTAATTCAATTGCAAGCACAAGACTCTCGCCAAAGGCCTCATATGGATTCGGATTTTGCATCCGAAACCAGCCGTTTCCAACCTCTACTCCGATGACATTTTCTCCGTTTTTCAGATATTCTGTCACGTCAAAGGTCACATACTGGATTCTCTTTTTATAATTTGTCCAACCCGGATCCAGTTCGTGATCCCCTACTTTCTGCCCGTTGATATGAAAAATAAACTGTCCCAGTCCGCAGACTGCTGCTTTTGCACTTTTGATTTCTTTCGTCAGCTGAATGTTCTTTCTTGCATAAAACGGCTTTCCAGTGCCATCTGTAATCCACTGATTTTTCATGTTTTTTATACTCCTGTTGTTTCAATATTGCGTTTTATTTTGTTTTTATTTCTAAGAGGTATCTCTTTTTTAATCACCAAAAGGGCATGTTACATGCCCTCTGGATTTTTATTTGGTTTATGGTATTAGTTGTTGTTTGCGCCTTTTGCTGCAAGCTCCTGCATCTTTTTCTCCGGATAGAACTGGATGAAAATGATGTACAGTACAGATGCTGCCAGCGGAACAAGGAAACGAACGGAATTAATACCGATCAGTACAGCCTCCGGCTCCTGTCCGATTGCGTTTGCGATGTAACCGGTTGCTGCCAGAACACCTGCCAGGATTGCATTGGAGATAGCAGTTCCACATTTATAGGAGAAACCTCCGATTGCGGAAATGGTACCATTCAGCTGGTCACCAGTTGTTTTGTATACATAATCTGTCATTCCAAAAACAGTCATCGGACGGAATGCATTTGTCATTGTTGAGAACATGCATGCGATAAATGTCAGGATGTACAGGGCTGGAATGGATTTTCCACCGACGAAGAACAGGATCAGGTAGCATACGCAGGCAATGACCTGTGTGTATGTAACTGCTTTTTTCATGCTTCCTTTTACTTTTCTCAGAAGGATTGGCATCAGAACCATGACACCGATCATACCACTGATAGAAATTACAAGCATGTAAGTTGCGATCAGTCCCGGATTCATCAGGTAGTACATGCAATAGTAAACGGAAGATGACATAATGATCTGAAACAGGATACATCCTACGCACCAGAATGCGATCATCGGATACATTTCTTTTACTTTCAGCAGTTTTGCTGCACTTTTAAATACGTGCTCTTCATGAGCCACATCAACGGTGTGACGCTCTTTACATTTTGCAAATGCGATCCAGCTTGTGATACACATTAATACAGCACCGATCAATACCAGAACCATATATCCTTTGGCCGGATTGTCTCCACCGATCACATTTACAAAGTTTGTTGTAAATGAAGTAACCAGAAGAATCATAATGGATGCAATAAATGTAGATAAAGATACAACATCATTTCGCTCCATCTCGTTTCTGGACATAGTCGGAAGGATTGCATTATAAGGAATCTCAATCGCTGTTACCAGCATACCGTAGCAGATGTAAAGAACAGCTGCGTACACAATTTTACCTGTTGTTGTCAGATCCGGTGCTGCAAAAAGCAGTACAGATACAATAGACAATGGCAATGGAATCAGTAACAGATACGGACGATAGGTACCCCAGCGGGTTTTTGTACGGTCCGCAATACCACCCATGATCGGGTCATTGATGGCATCCCAGACAGTTGCTCCTGTCATGATGACACCTGCTGCTGCGGCCGGTACACCAAATACATCTGTCATAAAGATCAGGATGTAAGTACTTACCAGAGCAGTGATAAACTGACGGCCTGTGGCCTGTCCTAACGCCCAGCTGATTCGTTCAGACATGGACAATTCTTTTTTCTCATTCATTTCCTCATACCTCTCTTTCGGTTTTTTGCTAAACCTGTGTGCTCTTTTCTATGCCATTGATTGTACGTGCTTTTTCACTTTTTTTCGCATCTGTTT
>CAVAFS010000349.1:0-16964 GCA_963587975.1 Bulleidia sp.
GGGTGAGCAAACAACCGGTTGTGACATTTCTGCCAACCGGAAGTGAACTGATCCCGGCGGGAGAAATCCCGGCCCGTGGACAAAATATTGAATCAAACAGTCTGATGGTCGGAAGTCTGGTCAGAGGCTGGGGCGCAGAGTATCGGTGTATGCCGATTGTAAGGGATCAGATGTCACAGCTAGGGGATGCCCTGACAGAGGCCGTGGAGCAGTCGGATATTGTACTGATCAACGGAGGTTCTTCCAAAGGATCCGAAGATTTGTCGATTCCGTTATTACAGAAAATGGGACAGGTGCTGCAGCACTATGTACGAAGCGCACCGGGACGTCCGATGTCGGTATCTTTAGTTGGTCAGACACTGGTGATCAATGTGCCGGGACCGACACTGGCAGCGTTTGCAGTCTGCGACTGGGCTGTAAAGCCGGCCGTTCACCGCTATCAGGGATATGTGGAACAGAATGAATCTGAGATACTGGCAGTGCTGGAAGAGGATTTAAACAGCCCGCCATTTATGGAGATTTACACAAGGGTGATCCTGACGAAAAAGGATGGACAGTGGTATGCAAAACCGATCGGGAGAGCTGCTTCTATGGAGGAAGGTGCCGGAAAGTGCAACGGTATCCTGGTGACGGAACTTGGCCGAAAAGGATATAAAGCAGGAGAAACGGTTAAAATAAAAAACATAAACTGATAAAGTGATAGCTAAAATGTATAACATAAGTGCCGAAAGGCACTTGTGTTTTTTATAAAACACGGTATACCATAAATATACCTTTGGAATAAAAATGCGTTTTTTTAGGAAAATAGGTTGACGTTCGAAAAAATTAGCAGTATTATGTATGATGCCATGTAAAAACATAACAAAACAAGATAAAACGTGATTAATAAGGGGCGTTTTGATGTTTTACAATACGAAGGGAGAGAAAACATGAAAGCAAAGAAAAGTTACAAAGCATTTCTTGCACTTGCACTTACGGCCGGCATGTTAGGCGGTTCCGCACTGAGTGCAAACGCAGCAACACCAAGTTACAATTTTGATGCGCCAACAGCACCAATGAAAGTAGATGATAATGTGATCACAGCATCTGTTCACCGTGCAGCATCTGTTATGCCGGAGATCCTGGGAATCAATACATCCTGCGGATTCAGTATGATTCAGGGAACTATGCCATCCACACTGGATCAGGCAAAGACAAAACTGATGCTTGGAGCATTCGGAACAAGTGCAAACGAGAATCCGGATCCATATTACTACAATTATTTCTACAATTTCTATGCGAAAGAGAATGGTCTTGAGACAACACAGGATGCAGTCCTGATTCCGGAAAAAAATATTGCAGCAAACCCGGCACAGGCTGATACAACGGTTGTAGATGGTTATGGTACCTCTATTTCTCTTGCAAACAGACCGGACATCCTGATCGGTGTAAACCCGGATAGAAACGGTAACGATTATACATCAATGATTGAAGCCATCAGAAGTGGTGCAATCGGTGCTGAATACTATCAGGAAGGTGATGAGAATTATTCACCGGTTCTGATCAACTACTCCATGACAACTACATATGATATGGTAGTTACACTGAATACCGTAGCAGAGGAAATGAATAAAATTACTGCTGAAACCGGTAAAGTAGGCCGTTACGGTGATCCGGAAGAAATCGCAGACGCATTTGGTGATTATGTATGCGGTACTTCTACCTATGTACTGTCTCAGCTGAAAGCAAAAGGTCTGGACAAAAAGACAGTTGCTCATGTAGTAGCAATCAACAGCGATGGAACATTCACTCTTGCAAACGCAGATACACAGGCTGCTACATCCAATGTACGTGGTGTTGAGTATCTTGCTCTGGTTACAAATAACCTGGCAGATGTTCTGAATAAAACAGTTGTTACAAAAGACGAGCTGATGCAGGCTGATGTCATTGTAACCTGCGGTTCTACCGGAGGCGGCGGTGATTACGGCGCTGGCAATGTAACAAGCAACGCAACAAACGAAATGTCAAGACAGGCTATCTTAAACAGCATGGGACTGACAGGTGATGATCAGAAAGATGGTAAGATGGTTATCACAGAGTTCCCGGATACTGTTTATGGAATCACAATGAACTCCATCGAGAACGGAATGGGATTTGGTTATTTCGTTGGATATGCATATAGTGATGTCCTTGATATCAACCCGGTTGATATGTGTGCTTATTTCTATGAGAACTTTTACCATGTAAAAGATACTGCAAGTCTGAAAAATATCACACAGAACACATTTGCAAATGTAGTACTTCCGGTTGGCATGGAAAAAACAATGAGCAGCAATTACAGCAGTGCAAACATTGCAGCAAAACTTGCAGAAGGAAAATCTTATTACTATGCACATAAAAACCTGTTTGCTGACAAAGCAAATATGCAGAAAGTATGGTCTTATGATGGAGCAGCTGATGTGACAGATGTTGTAAATGAGACTGTAGATGGTGTAGAAGGTTTATATTACACAGTAAACGGTACACCGGATCTTTCTTACAACGGCTTTGCAGAGAGCAGCGATGGAAACTGGTGGTATGTACAGAATGGTAAAGTTGATACTGGTGTAAACAGCGTTCTTCCGGGAACAGTGGAAGGCGTAAACGACTGGTGGCATGTAGTTGGCGGCCAGGTTGCATTTGACAACACAGTAGCAAATAACCAGAATGGCTGGTGGAAGATCACCAATGGCCGTGTAGACTGGAACTACAATGGAATTTCCAATAACAAAAACGGCTGGTGGAAGATCAAAAACGGCCAGGTAGATTTCAAATACAGTGGCGTTTCCAATAACGAAAACGGCTGGTGGAAGATCAAAAACGGTCAGGTAGATTTCAGCTACAACGGAATCTCCAACAATGAGAACGGCTGGTGGAAGATCGTAAACGGAAAAGTAGACTTCAGCTACAACGGTGTTTCCAACAACGAAAACGGTTGGTGGAAGATCGTAAACGGAAAAGTTGATTTCAGCTATAACGGACTTGCAAACAACCAGAACGGCTGGTGGAAGATTGTAAACGGAAAAGTAGACTTCAGTTATACAGGACTTGCAAACAACCAGAATGGCTGGTGGTACGTACAGAATGGTAAAGTAAACTTTAACTATAACGGACGCGTAAAGAGCAACGGAAAAGTTTACACAGTACGTAACGGAAAAGTAGCATAATAATCTTAACAAAAATAAGAGTGTGAAATGATATGATAACCAGGGCGCTTTACGCCCTGGTTTCTGTTGGAATATAGGATAAGTTATTATATGATAAAAAGAAATGTTTTTCTCATTATGATGGGGGTCATGACCCTGTCACTGGCCGGATGCCGGACAAGTCCGGTGCTGGAGCAGATTGTTTATGAACAAAATCATACACAGGATGAGGATAATGAATCTGAGGATAATGAACCGGATAACACGGAGCAGGATGAACAGCTGGCTTCCATGGAGCAGGTGGATCAGGCAGAATCCAAGCGGGATCAGGAACAGAACCGGCCGGTTTCCGGAAATAATACTACGAATCAGAATCCTGCCTATACCTCACAATATCGGGAAAATGCACAGACGAATGGAACGGATCAGACAGCGCCGGATCAGCAGACAAATCCGTCGGGAACCACTGACGGAGGCGGAAATGATCAGAATGGGGCGGATCATGACCAGGGAAATACCGGGGGCGGAGATAATGGCTATACCCCTTCCGATGATAAAAATACAAAGCAGATCGTGGATGCCCGCGGTGTGACTGTGTCTGTCCCGGAGACCGTAAATGGTGTGACAGCACCGGGAGAAATCGGAATTATGGTTGGAATGCTTGGCGGTTCAGAACGGTTGGTTGGATCTTCCCAGAGCCTTACCGGAAATTCCATGGCACAGAGTGCTTTTGGAACAGGTTTGTCCAATGTGCAGACCTGGTGGAGCGGTGATGGAACAGGTACGATCTCAGCCTCTGATTTTCAGGCACTGCTGTCCGCAAAGCCGGATGTATGTTTTGAAATCAGTGGATCCAATACCTTCAGTCAAGATCAGGTAACACAGCTGGAAAATGCGGGAATCGCCTATGTGGTTCTGCCAAAACCGGATTCCTTTGATCATATCAAGGAAGCGGTGACACTGGTCGGAACGGTGCTGGGAGACCGCAGTGGAGACGGAGGCAAAAATGCCCCGGCGATTGCGCAGCAATATGCTTCCTGGGTTGATAAGGTGACGGGAATCGTTGGAAATGGAAGTGCAGGAAAGTCAACAATTTATATTTCTTCCTGGGATGATACCGCGGCATGGGAGATTTCAAGCTCTCAATATGGTGTATATCAGTCCGGAACCGGAGCAGCGGTTGCAGCAGTTTCTGCGGGAAATATGTCATTGAACGCAAGCATGCAGCTGGCAGGAGTAAGTAATAATGGCCTGGATGCAACGTATGCAAATCCATTGCAGGATGGCGCATGGCTACAGAGAATCAGTGGAACACAGGGCAGTCAGAACCGAAATTATAATCTGTTGAGTGATCTGTATACCGGAGTCTGCCTTGGAGAAGGGAATTTCCCGGCGGTGGTAGTGGCAAATACAGCGATCCGGGATCACCTGCGGTCAGATATTCACTGGCAGGTTTATGGAAAAATCCAGAACGGACCATACAGTACCGATTATGGTTTTATGGCCGGAAGCGAATTTGTAAAATCAGTCATTCATGCAGATTATGATATTTATGTCAATCCGACAGGACTGGGAAGCTGGACAAACGGATATGTGGAAAGTCCGCTGGAAGCAGCCTGGCTGTCCGAAAAATTCCAGGGTGGCTGTTCCATGGATGAGGTGCGCAGCCTGGTATCTGAATTTTACAGCACCTTTTACCAGATAGATGTGAATACCGGAACGATCCTGGGAGAATAGTGTATGTTGGAACGAAGACAGAAAGACGAGACAAAAGAAACACGCATCCATATTCAACATGTGGAAGATGATGTTCAGGCTTTTCAGAAACGGGAGAAAAAAGAGCATAAGCACTGGAGTATAGTGACAATTTTATTTTTTATCTATGCCGCCGTGTTCTTCTATTCGCTGTTTTTCATTGTGGAACATTCCGCCGGTTCGGAGTGGATTTATTCTCCGGCCTACGCACTGGACATTATCCGGCAGAATCTGGAAAACTTTTATAATTTTATCATAGGAAACGGAACGCCGGGAAGCATTGATCTGCAGATTCTGCGCTATCTGATCGTTGGACTGACGGGAGCAACTCTTGCGGCCTGCGGTGCGTTAATGCAGGGAACGTTGAAAAATGTGCTGGCAGGACCGTCCACACTCGGTATTCAATCCGGTGGAACTCTGGGAAATCTGCTGTACATTTTACTGATGCTTGGTGGAACGGAGTCGGCAATCACGGTATATCACTATGAAGATCTGGTGGCGCTGCAGGAGCAGTCCACGCTTTTTTCAAGAAATATACAGCAGCTTTTTATTCTGGCGGGCTGTATCGGCGCGTGCCTGCTGGTGCTTGGCGTGGCAGCGATCGCCGGCCATGGAAAGGTTTCTTCCGCGGGAATGATTCTGACCGGTATGGTGTTCTCCTCTGTGATCAGCAGTTTTTGCGGTGTCGTTCAGTATTATATGATCGTGAAAAATCCATCTGATCCACGTATCCAGGAAATCCGGAGCTTATCTATGGGATCTCTGGACCGGGCTTACAGTCTGGAACATTTTCTGACCATGGCAGCAATCCTTATTCCGTGTATCGTGATCATGGCGTTGTGTGCAGGCAAGGTAAATCAGATGTCCATGGGCGAGGAGACCGCTTATACCATGGGAGTAAATGTCCGGAAATATAAGATCATCATCATGGTATTTTCTACGATCATGACGGCTGTGACCATTTCTTATGTGGGACACATTGCATTTATCGGATTTATGGCACCGCAGCTGGTGCGAAAAAGTGTCGGCGCAGATTTTCGGAAACTGTTTCCGGCATCAGTGGCAGCGGGAGCGATCCTTCTGACGCTAATCTATGACATGGCACGGTTTTTCGGCATGGTTCATTCCCTGAATCTGTTTACCAGCCTGATCGGAAGTGCGGTGCTGCTGATCGTGTTACTGAGAAAGAAGGGAGGCGGCAGAAATGGCAGTAGAAAAAGCTGAGATACAAAACTGTATGCGGCAGGATCGGAAAAAAAGCAGAAAATGGTATCTGATTTCCGGTGGAATCGTAATTGCGCTGTTTCTGCTGAGTCTGTGCTTTAAAACATCGGAACCGGGATTTATTTCACCGGCGGAGACTGCGAAGAACTTATTTACCGCATTCCGGTTGTTCTGGTCCAGGCTGTTCCACACATCTTATTCCCTGAATGAAGCGGAACTGTTGGCGGCACTTCCGACGTATCAGATCAGTCTGACACGTTTGGCAAGAACAATCGTGTTTGCCATTTCCGGTATGGGAACGGCGCTGGCTGGCGCTATTTTTCAGACGGTGTATCACAATCCGATGGCATCACCGAATATCATCGGAGCGACAGCCGGGGTTCAGTTTGGAAACGTGCTGATGGTATATTTTTACGGAGCGGCTGTGACCTTTATGCCGTTTATGCGTTATCGGATCTGTTATGCAATGACGATCGTGGTAGTTGTGGGCGTGTTGCTGTTGGGACGGCTGGCCGGAGGAAAAAGAGCCTCCTATTCCGTGCTTGAGATGGTGATGGCGGGTTCCATCGTATCTCAGACATTACAGGTAGTTACGATGTACATGATGTACAATCTGGAGGACGATGACCTGCTGGTGTATCAGCAGCTCACTATGGGGACCGTGGTTCAAACGGATCGTCTCGGTATGAGTCTGTTCCTGATTTTGTTAGCGGCCAGCCTGGTGCCGATGGTGCTGATCCGGTATCGCTTTAATGCAGCGGCCTTTTCTGCGGATGAGGCTCAGATGCAGGGCATTCGGGGCAATGCGCTGCGTGGGATCGGACAGGTCTGCGGCGTGATCATGATGACGGCTGCGATCATTCACTGTGGTGATATGGGTATGATCTCCATGGCGATTCCGCATCTGGTGCGGCGGATGGTGGGCGCGGATTTCCGACAGGTTTCCGTGATCAGTATGTTCTGGGGTGCTTCCCTGCTGATGGGATGCAGGATTATTTCCTCTCTTATTTATATTGGAGGAACGGAGTTACCGGTTAATTTCATCATCAGCGTATGCATTATGCCGATATTTTTTATTGCAGTGGCAAAGCAAAGGAAGGTGTTTGAAGTATGAAATTAGAAATTCAGGATGTGAGCTGTGGATATGAGGCGGGGTATCCAATTGTAAAAAATGTATCATTTCAGGTGTCTTCCGGAGAGATCTGCTGCATTTTGGGACCGAATGGTGTGGGAAAATCCACACTTTTTAAGACAATTTTACATCTGCTTCCTGCCCTTGGCGGAAAAATCTGTGTGGACGGAGAAGATACCACACGCTGGAAAACGGCGCAGTTTGCCCGAAAGATGGCTTATGTGGAGCAGGCGCACATTCCGGCGTTTCCATATCTGGTTCGGGATGTGGCGATGTTTGGACGGATGGGACAGATCGGAACATTCCGTCAGCCATCCAAACATGATTATGATGTGGTGGAGCAGGTGCTTGACCTGACCGGGATCCGCCATCTGCGTGACCGGGTCTATACGGATATTTCCGGTGGTGAACGGCAGCTTCTTATGATCGCCCGGGCGCTGGCCCAGGAACCGCAGATTTTAATTCTGGATGAGCCGACGGCAAATCTGGATTACGGAAATATGATTCTGGTGATGGAGTGTATACAAAATCTGGCAAAAAAGGGGATCTGCGTGATCTTTACAAGTCATATGCCGGATCAGGCCTTTTACTGTGATGCGAAAACGCTGCTTTTGTTCCGGGATCATTCCTTTGTGTTTGGGGATGCGGCAGATATCGTTACGGAAAAGAATTTGTATGAGGCCTACCATTCCCAGGTGCAGGTACTGGAACTTTTGAATGACGGCGGAGAAAAAGTGCGTTTCTGCGTTCCACGGTTTCAGCAGCGGTTACAGGGCAGAGGCGATACAGACAGGACAGAAAATTAAGAGGAGCATAAAAGAATGAGTGAACAGAAGATTGAGGAAAAAGTGAGTTCCGGCAAAAGACTGGACGATGTTCAGGCAGTGGAAGCTCAGAAAAAAATAAAAGACATTGTGGCAAATATCGGTGGTGTGATCCACGGAAAACAGGAACAGATCGAGCTGGTGGTACTTTGTATGCTGGCCGGCGGTCATGTGCTGATCGAGGATATTCCTGGTGTGGGAAAAACCAGTCTGGTATCCGCACTGGCAAAAACTATTGCGTGTGGATTTAACCGAATCCAGTTTACACCGGATGTTATGCCTTCTGATGTATCCGGTTTTTCTATTTACAATCAGAAAACAGGGGAATTCGAATTTCGTCCGGGCGCAGCTATGAGCAACATCGTACTGGCGGATGAGATCAACCGTGCACCGGCAAAAACCCAGTCCAGTATGCTGGAGATCATGGAGGAACGTCAGGTAACCGTAGATTCCAAAACTTACCATATGGAGCCGCCATTTATGGTATTGGCTACACAGAACCCAATCGAGTCTTTGGGAACCTATCAGCTGCCGGAGGCACAGATCGACCGTTTTATGATCAAGATTTCTCTTGGATATCCTTCTTTTGAAAATGAGGTGGATATTATCATGAACGGAAAGAAGGAAAAACGTGACATCAGTGCCGTGACAGACGGCAAGACCGTGGTGGAACTGACTGAGCTGGCAGAAAAGGTAAATGTAACCCATCAGGTGGCTTCTTACATCGTACAGATCGTGGAAGCAACGAGAAACCATCCGGATGTACGTCTTGGAAGCAGCCCGCGAGGAAGTATCGCACTGTATTCTCTGGCAAAAGTATATGCCCTGTATCAGGGAAGAAGTTATACGATCCCGGATGATGTGAAATATGTGGCACCATACGTGCTGGGACACAGACTGATGCTGACCCATGCGGCAAAGACAGAAAAACGTACCGCGCAGGATGTCATTGCGGAGATTCTGAATAAAATTATCGTTCCGGTATCTGCGGAGGATGCAAAAAGATGAGACGACAGAAGTCACGGAACAAAAAAACAGAGCACAGACAGTGGCCGATGGTGATCCTCTGGATCATCCTGTTACTGGCGGCATTGTTTCCGGCGCGCTACATTAACAGTATGTACGGTTACGCAGCGTTTTTCTTCCTGCTTTTCCTTGGAATTCTGGCACTTATAGTTCTGACGGTGCAGAGCAGACAGATCGAAGCGACAGCCGGAGGAATGGAAAAGGGACAGACAGCCTGCCTGCGTGGAGAAGCGGTGGATTTAAAGCTTGGCATAAAAAACAGGTCAATCTTTGTATGCTCCTGGGCGCATGCGGAATTTTTTGTGTCAGATCTGTTTGGAGATGCGGATTCTCTGCTGGATGTGGATTTCACAATCGCAGCACGGTCTGTGAGTGAGTTCCCTTTTTCCGTAGACATGAAGCATATCGGTGTTTATCAGGTCGGCGTAAAACAGGTGCGGCTGAAAGATATGTTTGGTATGTTTGAACGGAAAATCCCGCTGGACGGAATGTATGAAGTGTTTGTAAAACCGCGTATTTACGCGCTGGAAGATCTGGACGTGGAAGAACAGCTTTCCCTGGACGCCAATGAAGAGCGCAAAAATGCGGTGCCAAACGGAATGGATTATGCCGGTGTGCGGGAATATACCGAGGGGGATCCGATGAAGCAGATTCACTGGAAACTGTCGGCGCATACCGTAAATTATATGACAAAAATATCAGAAAACAGCTGTCAGAGTGATGTGTCACTGATCCTGGATACAGCGGCGCAGCCTACGAAATCGGAAGAGCTGATGGATCTGTATGATGCGCTGTTGGAGACTGCTTTTTCCATCCTGGAAGTGTTGAAACGGCAGGATATTGGGTATTCCCTGATCTATTGTGACCGCAAAAATCAGGTGCGCCGGTCGATTCCAAAGGGCGGCGAGAGTGACATGGAGTATATCCGCCGGTTTCACCCCATCGTGGCGGAGCCGTTTGCGGATTATCCGGACGGAGCCTTTCTGGTAGAACAGGAAAGCGGAATGCAGAACCGCAGCGCAAATCTGATCGTCTGCACTTCCAACGTGACATCTGAACTGATCCAGCAGCTGCTTCAGGTGAAACGTCAGCACAGACAGCCGGAATTGTATGTGATCTATCCGGAACGACTGGTGCAGCGGGAACGTGAGGAATTGATGATGCCGCTTCGCATGCTGGATGAAGCAGGGATTCCATGGCACCCGGTATCCACCGGTTACAGACAGAATCGGGCAGAAGTAAAGAGGTGATGGACAGAAGATGAAAAACTATTGGAAATATAAAATATGGGATGTCATTCTGTGCATCGTGATCAGTCTTGGACTGACCTTGAATCTGCTGTCAGGATTTCAGATTGATGATGTGGCGAAGAAATGGCTGCCGTATCTGATTATTGGAATCGCTTTGGTCAGTCTGGTCTGCGCACTGTTTGCAACGAATAAAAAGACAACGATAGCAGGAATTGCCACGGGGATCATTCTTTTTATCATAATGCTTGTTGTGTCAAGATCGCAGAAATGGTTTCAGAATGAAAAACAGAGTACCGTACAGATTCTTGTCAGTGTCATGGTGATCGTGACAGTACTTGTCTTTCTGGCAGGCAGGAGCCTGGTTGGACGGATCATTATGCTGCTGCTTGGAAATGTGCTGCAGGCCGGAGCTGCGTTTCTCGAATTTCCGGTGACACTGTGGGGATATTTATTATTCCTGATCGGCTGTGGCATCCTGATTTTTTATCACACTTATCTTGGCGGACTGCGGAACGCGCAGAGCGGAAAAATCAGTCTGGGAAGATTTATGCTGCAGAATATCTGCATCTGTCTGATCGCACTCGGATTGACCGGCGGCATTTATGCAGGTGTTGTAAAGCCGTTAAATCCACCGACAGATGAACTGAAACTGATTCAGAAGCTGATGAGTTTTGAAGTGCTGGAAAAAATTGGAGTGTCTGCCACAGTGACGCTGCCTGATCCGGGAATACAGTCAGATCAGAATGATCCGGATGATACGCTGGCCACAGATCAACGGGAAGAGAACAATCCGGACGGTCTTGGCGCTGATACCGATCAGATGGATGAGAAAGAGCAGGAAAACGGAACGGTAAATGACAGTCAGAACGAGGATGCTTCCCAAAAAGCAATGGCAGTTACCTATGAGCCAAAGAGTCATTGGTATCTGTTTGTAATTGTGGCAGCTGTAGCGGCAGCGCTGTTCTTCTACAGCAAGCGTTGGATGAGAAAACACTGGATCCGTGCGTTGGAACAGCTTTCCTACGGAGAGCGAGTGGAAAAACTGTATGCTTACTTCCTGAATGGATTTGGCCGTGCCGGATATAAGAAAGCGGAGCATTTGACTCTGGATGAATATATCGGGCAGAATCAGGAAATCTGGAAGCAGTTTGAGGCAGAGGACGTTTCGGTTGCGGAACTGAATCGGATTTACCAGAAGGCTTATTACGGTCAGATGGATATTTCAGAAGAAGAGTATGAGAAATTCTGGAAATTTTATCAGGGATTCCATAAAAAGATGTGTGAGGTCATGGGAAAAGGACGTTATGTGCTTTATTATCTGAAGTCCTGGTAGTTTTTTTGCAGGATTAAATTCCATCGAACGGTGGAATTTAACTTTGCAAGTGAATTCCTGGTAGAAAAATATAAAAAAATTGAAAAAAGCACTTGACTTTTCGAACCCACTGCGGTATTATATCACTTGTCTTGAGAAAACAGACATGCGCGAGTGGCTCAGTTGGTGGAGCGCGACCTTGCCAAGGTCGAGGCCGCGGGTTCGAGTCCCGTCTCGCGCTTTTTTCATGCAAAGAGATATCTGGTTGGATATCTCTTTTTTTGCGTGTGTTGATTTGTGGCACTTTGTGCCAGTTTTTGTATGCAGTATTTTTTTGGTTACTACTTTATGAAATGCGATTTTTTTGCTATACTATTACGAATACGAGTATAATTAGGAAAGAAATACGAACGGAGGACGCAGATGAGTTACGCAGATCACATTTTTATCAATATGTGTAAAGATATTATTGAAAACGGAACCAGCACAGAGGGCGAAAAGGTGCGCCCGAAATGGGAGGACGGAACCAGTGCTTACACTATCAAACAGTTTGGTGTGGTAAACCGCTATGACCTGTCCAAAGAATTTCCGGCACTGACCCTGCGCAGAACGGCCATCAAGAGCTGCACGGATGAAATGCTCTGGATCTGGCAGCAGAAATCCAACAATATCAATGATCTTCACAGCCATGTGTGGGATGAATGGGCGGATGAGACTGGTTCCATCGGAAAAGCATATGGATATCAGATGGGCGTAAAGCATCAGTATAAGGAAGGAATGATGGATCAGGTGGACCGCGTGATCTATGATCTGAAGAATAATCCTTACAGCCGTCGTATTATGACAAATATTTATGTGCATGCGGATCTGCATGAGATGCATCTGTATCCGTGTGCTTACAGCATGACGTTTAATGTGACAAAGAAACCGGGACAGGACAAACTGGTATTGAATGCAATTTTGAATCAGCGTTCTCAGGATATTCTGGCAGCAAATAATTGGAATGTGTGTCAGTATGCGGTACTGATGCATATGCTGGCGCAGGTTTGCGATATGCAGGTGGGCGAACTGGTACATGTCATTGCGGATGCGCATATTTATGACAGACATATTCCGCTGGTGCAGGAGCTGATCTCTCGTGAGCCGCTTCCGGCACCGACATTCTGGCTGAATCCGGAAGTAAAGGATTTTTACAAGTTTACAAGAGATGATGTGCGCCTGGATAATTACCAGACTGGTCCGCAGATTACAAATATACCAATTGCGGTATAAGCAACATATGTGGGATATTAGTTTTAGAAACAGAGATTGAAAAACAAGTTTTTATAAATAAAGCAAATAGACTGTTTTTGAATGAACGTGATTATTATAGAAGAAAGAGAGATGTGAGAAATGAATTTAATTGCAGCAGTAGATAAAAACTGGGCCATCGGCAGAAATAACAAGCTGCTGGTGAGCATTCCAGATGATATGAAGTTTTTCCGTGAGACAACCACCGGAAAAGTCGTTGTCATGGGACGTAAGACACTGGAAAGTTTTCCGGGAAAGAAACCACTGAAAAATCGTGTAAATATTGTCCTGACAGGAGATAAAAATTACAGCGTTGATGGTGCCGTGATCGTGCATGATATGGATGAACTGCACGAAGAACTGAAAAAATACGACAGCAAAGACATTTACGTTATCGGCGGCGAGAGCATTTACAAACAGCTGCTGGACGAGTGCGATGTGGCGCACATTACAAAAATCGATTTCGCTTACGAGGCAGATGCCTGGTTCCCGAATCTGGATGAGAAAGAGGAGTGGGTAGTGACCGCGGACAGCGAGGAACAGACCTATTTTGATCTGGAATATTATTTCTACAAATATGAAAAGAAGGCATAAGGAATGAGTAATTTTTTATTCAGTATCAACGTGACGATACCGATTTTCTTAGTTATGGTGCTTGGTTATTTTCTGCGCCAGATTGGTATGCTGAACGAAAATTTTGTCACGGTGGCAAATAAGTTCAATTTCAAGGTGACTTTACCGTTTTTGCTGTTTCGTGACTTATCAACAGTCAATATTCAGGAAGTATTTGACCTGAAGTATGTGCTGTTTTGTGCCATTGCCACTTCCATCTGTTTCTGGAGTGTCTATGGTCTGACAAAAATTTTTATGAAAGACAAATCTATGGTGGGTGCTTTTACCCAGGCTTCTTTCCGCAGCAGTGCGGCGGTTATGGGACTGGCATTTATCCAGAATATTTACGGGCAGTCAACAATGGGATCCCTGATGATCATCGGTGCGGTTCCGTTGTACAACATATATTCCGTGCTTGTACTGACATTTGAGGGAGATTATCCGGAAAATGAGCGTGATACAGGCAGAATCAAACAGGCTGGTATCAACATCCTGAAGAACCCGATTATCATCGGCATAGTCCTCGGTCTGATCGTGGCATTATTACATAATCCACTGCCGGAACTGGTAAATTCGACCGTAAACAATGTGGCAAAGATGGCAACCCCACTTGCATTGATCGGACTTGGCGCGGGTTTCGAAGGAAAGAAGGCACTGGCCAAGATCAAACCTACCCTCTGGGCCGCTTTTATTAAGCTGATCGCCCAGGCAGCAATTTTTATTCCGATTGCGGCTGCTCTTGGTTTCCAGGGCGAAAAAATGGTCGCACTCGTAGTCATGCTGGCAGCACCGGCAACCCCGAGCTGTTATATCATGGCCAAAAATATGCATAACGACGGTGTGCTGACGGCAAGTATCGTAGTGGCAACTACACTGCTGGCTTCCGTGACACTGACGGGATGGATTTTCCTGCTGCGCACGTTAGGGTGGATATAACTTCCCCAAGTTCCATAAACAATGAAGGGATCACTTTTAAATAAATCAGAAGTGATACAGGAACGGAAATGGAAGGAAAAAAGGAGAGAGTTGAATGGATATAACAGGAAAAAAATTGTTTGTAAAAGCTCTTCTTGAAGAAGGCGTAGATACCGTATTTGCCTATCCGGGCGGAACGGTAACTGATTTATTTGATGAATTATATCTGATGGGAAATGGCAAGATCGACCTGGTTTTGCCACGTCATGAGCAGGCATTGGTTCATGAGGCAGAAGGTTATGCCCGTGAGACCGGAAAAACAGGCGTATGCCTGGTAACAAGTGGCCCTGGTGCCACAAACACCGTGACAGCCATTGCAGATGCTTTTTATGACAGCATACCGCTGGTTGTATTTACCGGTCAGGTACCGTTAAATCTGATTGGTAATGATGCCTTTCAGGAGGTTGATATCGTTGGTATGACCCGCGGTATCACCAAGTACAGTGTGACAGTCCGCGATCGCAAAGATCTTGGAAAAACTATTAAAATGGCATTCCACATTGCAAAAACAGGAAAGCCGGGACCGGTTCTGATCGATCTTCCGAAGGACATTCAGACTGCAACAGGTCCGTCCGAATACCCGAATCATGTAGATATTCGCGGTTACAAAATTAACGAGGGCGTGCACCTTGGACAGCTGAAAAAAGCAACCAAACTACTGAAAGTGGCACGCCGCCCGCTGATCCTTGCCGGAGGCGGTGTCAATATCGCAGGTGCGAATGAACTGCTGGAGCAGATCGTAGATATCACACATGTTCCGGTTGTTACAACCGTCATGGGAAAAGGCGCGATTCCGTCCGACCACCCGTATTACGTTGGAAGCAGCGGAATGCATGGACGTTATGCGGCAAATATCGCAGTCAGCAAATGTGATGTACTCTTTTCCATCGGAACCCGTTTTAATGATCGTATCACTGGTGACCTGAACGAGTTCGCACCAAAGGCCAAGATCATTCATGTGGATATTGATGCAGCAGCGATTTCCCGAAACGTTGTGGTAGATGTGCCGATCGTAGCGGATGCCAAAGTTGCCCTGCAGCAGATGCTGGAGTGGGTAGAGCCGAAGGATACTGACGAGTGGGTGAAACAGATCGCAGCCTGGGATCATGAGAATCCGCTGGAAATGCGCCGTGATAAAGGCATGACACCTCAGATGATCATGGAAGGCTTAAACAAGGTTTACGACGAAGTTACATACGTTACTGACGTAGGTCAGCACCAGATGTGGGCCAGCCAGTATCTGGATGTAAATAAAGATAAGAGAATCATCACTTCCGGCGGACTTGGAACCATGGGATTTGGTTTCCCGGCAGCACTGGGAGCAAAGATGGGACATCGTGACAGAGATGTGGTATGTATCACCGGTGACGGCGGATTCCAGATGAACATGCAGGAGATGGCAACCGCTGTAGTACAGCAGACGCCGATCACTGTCTGCCTGCTGAACAACTATTATCTTGGCATGGTTCGTCAGATGCAGCAGTTATTCTACGGAAAACGTTATTCGGCAACCTGTCTGCGTCGCCGCAAAGGATGTCCGGAACATTGCAAAGGACCAAATGAGAGCTGTCCGCCATATGTACCGGATTTCATGAAATGGGCAGAGAGTTACGGTGCGCACGGCATCCGTGTCACAAAGGAAGAGGATATCATTCCGGCACTGGAAGCAGCAAAGAACAATACTGATGCACCGACAGTTATCGAGTTTATGATCGCCACTGAGGAAATCGTACTTCCGATGGTTCCGGGTGGAAATCCGATGAATAACATGATTCTGAAAAGCAAATAAGGGAGGAGAATGGCAATGAAAGACAGATGGATTGCATTATATGTAGAAAACCAGGTTGGTGTTCTTGCAAAAATCTCCGGTTTATTTGCAGGAAAATCCTACAACCTGAAAAGTCTGACCGTAGGTACGACAGAGGAGGAGGATACTTCCAGAATCACCATCAGCACAGTGTGCGATGACATTACCTTTGAGCAGATAAAAAAACAGTTAAACCGTATGGTTGAGGTCATCAAAGTCATGGATTTGACAGATGTACCGATTCATATGAAAGAGCTGATGTTTGCAAAGGTGAAAAAACTGAGCAACACTGACAAAGCAGAAGTATTCCGGATTGCGGAGACCTTTCATGTAGAGCCGGCAGACATCGGAATGGACAGTGTCCTTTTAGAGTGCAAGCTGACAGAGCGCAGAAATAACGAACTGATCGCCTTTTTAAAACAGCGGTTCCAGAGCGTGGAGATTGTGCGTGGTGGTGCGGTAGCTATCGAATCCATCAGTACTTCCTGCAGATAACAGATCAGGAAACTCAGGCTGGAAGAAAATGAAACTGTTGGAAGGTGCATTTTGACAGTTCCAATAAATGGTAAAAATACAATGAATGTGAAGTATGG
>CAVAFS010000349.1:16974-18254 GCA_963587975.1 Bulleidia sp.
AATATCGATTGGGAAAACCTGGACTTTGGATATCGTCAGACAGACAAACGTTTCGTAGCAAATTATAAAGATGGCGCATGGGATGAGGGAACTCTGACCGAGGACGCAACCATTGTTTTAAACGAGTGTGCAGGCGTATTACAGTATGCACAGACCGTTTTTGAGGGATTAAAAGCATATACAACCGTAGACGGAAAAGTAGTAATCTTCCGCCCGGACTTAAATGCATCCCGTATGGCAGATTCAGCAAGAAGACTGGAAATGCCAGTTTATCCGGAAGATAAATTTATCGAAGCTGTAGAGAAAACTGTAAAAGCAAACATGGCTTATGTTCCACCATATGGCACAGGCGCAACACTTTACATCCGTCCGTATATGTTCGGAAGTAGCCCGGTTATCGGTGTAAAACCGGCAGAGGAGTATCAGTTCCGTGTATTGACAACACCGGTTGGACCGTACTTCAAAGGCGGCGTAAAACCGTTAACAATCCGTGTAACAGATTTTGACCGTGCAGCTCCTCACGGAACAGGTCATATCAAAGCCGGATTAAACTATGCAATGAGCTTACATGCAATCGTAACTGCTCATGAAGAAGGATACGCTGAGAACATGTATCTGGATGCTGCAACTCGTACAAAAGTTGAGGAGACAGGCGGAGCCAACTTCTTATTCGTTACAAAAGACAACAAGATCGTAACACCGAAGTCCGACAGTATCCTGCCGTCTATCACACGTCGTTCCCTGATGTATGTAGCTGAGCATTACCTTGGACTGGAAGTAGAGCAGAGAGAAGTATATCTGGATGAGGTTCCGAACTTTGTAGAGTGTGGTCTGTGTGGTACAGCCGCAGTTATCTCTCCGGTTGGCAAGATCGTAGATCGTGGTCGTGAGATCTGCTTCGCAAGCGGCATGGATGAGATGGGACCGGTTCTGTCCAAGATGCGTGAGACATTAGTTGATATTCAGGAAGGTAAGATTGAAGCTCCGGAAGGATGGATTCACGTAATCGAGTAATCAAATCACTGTAAAAAATCATATAAAAAGTATCTTTGATTCTTTACCCCTGCCCCTCGGTCTGTGAGGGACAGGGACTTTTTATTTCTTCATGATATTTATGAATATTTTGCAAAAATTTTCTTCGTGGTGAGTTATATAGTAGGAATATCAAAATGCACCTATTTATTCGGAAGTAAAATATGTACATGAAACATATTGCGTTCTTCATATATATCAATCAGACCGTGCTGCATATGAATTAGGTTGCGTACATTTTTTATACC
>CAVAFS010000350.1:0-10220 GCA_963587975.1 Bulleidia sp.
ACCAACAGCTGGCGGTAATTGAAATCTATCTTTTGTACGGTTCTTCGATTCTGCCTGCTGCAGTAGTTTTTTTACCCGCATCTGCATCCAGATATCACTGCCCTGAGGCGGTGGAATGACATACAGATTACGGATTTCCACTTGTACACACTCCTGGCAGGAAAATTCAACCTGCAGACTTACTACCTGTCCATTTTCCGGCACCTGTTCGTTTTCTATCGTTCCGTCATCCAGCACAAGGTCACCGGGATCCATCTCATATGTCACCTGCACCAGCCCATCTTTCATCGTTGCAGGCAGATTCAATTTTCGGTACACCTGATCCGCTGACTCATTTTCTCCCAGATACTGCGCCTCCCACTCCTGCACAGATTCCTCCAGCAATTTCCTGACGGCTTTCTCCGGCCGTTGAACGGCCTGTACCTCCACTTCAACTTCCTGCCTGGTTCCTTGTTCCGTCTGATAGGTAAATACTTTCTGCTCTGTTCCGGTTCCTTCCTCACCACGACTAACCCATCTGGCCTCTTCCTGATTCTGCCCGATCTGCTGACTCCACATAGCCAGTGTCAGTACACCAAATAAAATACCTGCCAGAATACTGATCTTATGCTGCTTCCAGAACAACGACACCCTGTTTTCTCTCTTCACCTTCCAGCCCCACTTCAATCACTAAATTTATCGTTTCATCCATCAGGATTCACATCATCTTATTTTTCAAGCACAAATACCGCGTAATACAGAAATTCTTACCCGAAAAAATACAAACACTGCACTAAACTTCAATCGCCATAATCTTTTCTGACCAGAAAAAAGCGCCCGCATATCCAAGCAGACAGATACTCATCACCGCAATGCCTGCTGGATTTCCATAAAGGTGACTGCTATACTCCGGAGAACTTAAGGTGACAAAAAACAATATTCCCGGAAGCAATAACATCATCATTTTCTGTTCTGCACGTTTCGCTGCCACACCAGTCTCTATTTCCCGCAAAATTTCATATTTTTCCTGCATACGGCTTCCTGTCTTGCGAATGATCTCCGTCAGATTTCCTCCACTTCGTTTTACATACAGCAAAATTTCTGAAAAATGACAGATATCTTCATTTCCGCTTCTCCCGGCAAACTCATACAGCAGCTGTTCCACCGGCTCATTCATCCGGATTTTCTGATTCATCTGATAAAATTCCCGATAAATTTCTCCTGCATTTCCATACAGCCGCTCCAATTCATCCATGGCATAACGCCATGCTGATTCCAGCGAATATCCAGCCGTCAGTGCGCCTGATATCGCGCGTATCGCAGACTGGAACTGTATCTGCATCCGCCTGTTTCTCGTTTTCTGTTCCTTTTTCTTCTTTCTGTGTATACACACTGGAATCACAATTGCAGAAAGACATAGTCCCCAGACAGAACGATAGAATAAAAAAGCGATTGCACCGCTCAATGCCACACCCTCTCCAAAAGTCTTCCAAAGCAGTTCCGTAGAAAGTGTAATGCTTCTATAATCTGGCAATGCATACCCCCTTTGCTGTTCAGATAAGCTTGCAGATAATGCCTTTTTCTTCCAGCTTTTTACGATTATGAAGCTGTCCTTCTTTTTTCCAGCATCCACGTACTTTTTCTCCTTTCTGACCAGACTCCCGAAATACAAACAGCGGATTCAGCAGGATTTCACCCTGTTCCATTCCATCCACTTCACTGATCTGAAGCACCTTTCTTGTGCAGTCACGCATTCTTCCAAGGTGTACCAATATATCAATTCCGGAGGATATCTGCCGCCGGATTGCCTGCAGCGGAAGTTCTACGCCTCCCATTAATACCATGGTTTCCAGCCGCAGCAGCATATCCTCGCTGCTGTTTGCATGACCGGTGCTCAGACTTCCGTCGTGCCCGGTATTCATGGCCTGAAGCATATCCAGTGCTTCCGCTCCACGAACTTCCCCCACAATGATACGATCCGGACGCATACGCAACGCCGTACGGATCAGATCACGTATCTCAATGGGAACTGTCCCCTGTCCATTTGCCATCCGTACCTCCAGCCGCACCAGATTTTCAATGTCTTTCAGCTGTAGTTCAGCAGAATCCTCAATGGTAACGACCCGTTCCCCTGCTGGAATATGTTCCGACAAAGCGTTCAGAAACGTCGTCTTGCCGGAACCGGTCCCACCGGAAATAAAAATGTTGTACCCTGCCCGTATAAATGCATTCATCACATCCGCAGCCTCTTGCGAAATAGATTCCAGCTCGATCAGCCGTTCCAGTGTCATCACCGTGTCTGAAAATTTTCGAATTGAAATACAGGAACCATCCAGAGCCACCGGCTGTAATACCACATTTACCCTGGAACCATCCGACAATCTGGTATCCAAAATCGGCTGCGATTCATTGACCACCCGGTTTGCAGTCCCCGCAATCTGCTGAATGATATCCGCCAGCCGCTCTTCCGTCAGGCATCCCTTCTCCCAGCGATATAGCACACCGGATTTTTCATAAAAAATATGTTCAGGTCCATTTACCATAATCTCCGTCACCTCCGGGTCATCCAGTAACTCCTGCAAAATATCCAGCTTTCGTAACGAATTAAAAATCTGCTCCTCATATGTTTCCCGCTCTGCCAGCGACAGCAGATTTTCGCGGCCAAATCGCCGCACCTCTGCCTGAATTTTTTCCTTCAATTCCTCATCGGATATCTCCCTCGACACATCAAGTTTCTCTAAAATCTGCCGCCGCAGATCCTGCCAGATCATCTCCATACACATTCTCCTTTTCTTTCAGCAGCTGTGCTGCCCGTTCTCCTGCCTCTGACTCCATCCATTCATACAGAAGCTGGCTGCCTGTAGTATTTGCCCGTAGCTTCCAGGTTGAAATTTCTTCTATATGCACAGGCCTGTCCCCCGCGCATTTCTGTATAAACCTTCTGCGTTCTTCCAACGCACATTCTCCAATAATGCCTTCTTCAGCCAACAGGAAAATTCTGTCCGCCATCGAAAAAATCTGTTCACAGCCTCGCACCATTGTCCCCAGCGCAAGCACCGCCACCCCATCATTTTGATTCAGAATACAATGCAGCAAACGACCTGTATCTGTATCCTCCATCTCATGAAGCACCTGTGGATTTCCCGCCGGACAAATATAATCCATCTTATCCATTCTCCCGATATAGCCACCTGGAAACAAATCTTCCTTTTTGCGCAATGCCAGGACCAGGTCGCTTAAATCTGCTGTATCCTGCTGTAAATTCAGTAATTTTGCAATACCGCTGCACTCCGTCAGCTCCAGATACAACACCGGTATTTTTTGTGCCCATGTCCAGGCACACAGTACAGCAAATGCACTAAGCTGTCCGGCACTGCATCCTCCGCTAACTACAAACAGCTTAGAATTCCGATTTTCTGTCCTTTCTGCCGCTTTTGCTGCATGCAGTACACACCGGGAAACAATCTTCCGATACAAAGCATCCCTGTTCTGATAGAGGTAAATATGTGTCTCATCTTCCGCAGCGTCTTCGCTGAAAATAATGCTGCGCGCTGCCTGCTCTGCCATTTCTGTAACAAACGCTTCTGTTCCGATCACCACATCCCAACATCTATTTTTTGCTGCCCTTTCTCTGGAAGCAGATTTCTCCAATTCCCCTCTTTTATATTCGGTATCTTCCCGGCTCTCTGCCAGTTCTACCCTCATTTCATTCTCCAGGCGTTCATTCAGATATAACGCCAGCTTTTGCATATATGTCTTGTCCAGACCACCAATCAAAATGGTATGATCCTGCACACTTTCACCCCCAGAATCACTACATATCCCAAAAGAATTGCCATAGAAAAATGAAACCGGTGTCCGGGACATTTTCTCTCAGGATAGGGCATGATCTCCCTGTTTCTCGCGATCATTTGAAAATATTGAATACAGTTTCGCATACTTGCATAAAACTGCCTCTGATTCAGCAATCTGCCGAACGAGAATCCTGCTGCCAGCAGGAAAGAAATACAGATACAATAGATTGCAACCCGACCACCATTCAGGCAGCCGACTACACAAAATAATTTTACATCTCCGGCACCAAGTCCATGCATCCGAAACGGGAGCCAGCATATACATACCGGAAGTAACAATCCCATCAGAAAATCCCTGCAGCCATTCTCCCGGATTCCCGGAATCCACAACAGGACTCCAATCAGTAATCCTGATAATAACAGCTTATTTTTGATCTTCCCGGATGTAGCATCCATTGCCGCCGCACATAACAGTAACACCGCAGTTACGCTGATTTGAAGTAACTCCACATGTGTTCCACCTCCTTTGTGAGACCGATTATAGGGGCTTTTTTTCTGTCTGTCTACCCCCTTTTTTCTGCCCGATTTTGCCGTTGTGCAAATTCACAACACTTGCAGCAGCATAATGCCGTAAAGTGCCGCCATCCCGCTAAAACCAAGGGTTCCGTATGTCAAAACACTGATGAGATTCACCCCGATGGCCACATCCAGTCCATGTCCTGCAAAGAACGCATTCAGGAAATGGGTACAGATAAAACAGACCACCACGCGGGCCGCGAAATTCAAGAGAATTTCAGCATTTTTCTTCAAAATCCCGATCAGGATCACCAGCAGACACACCCCGGAAATGACTGCGATCCCATACATTTTTTCCATGCCGTTTCCTCACAGTTTCTTTTGTTGTAATATATTATTTTTGTGGAATTTTATGCTATTTTTCGTATAGATTTCCGGGTATATGCTTATACTGTAACATGGATTTTTATCTGAGATTTATTTGTTACAGGATGTGACAGACTTGTCCAATTTCTTTTTTCATCCGAAGTCACAGACCACGTCCCAGCTCCTTGCCGATGCCATCGATCATACAAAACTGGAAATCGATACTGCATACCGCAACTTTGAGCATGCGCTGGAACCAGATCTCATCGACTGTTATATTTATCAGCTGCAGTCCGCACAGATGCGCTATAAATTTCTGCTGAACTGTGCAAAAAAAGAAGCCAATACACCGAGATAAAACCAATATTTTTTTGTGATATGACATACGAAAAAGCCCCATTCGAGGATGTCTTGCACACATACAAAACCATCCCCGAACAGGGCTTCTATTTTATTAATATTTACTGGATTGTCAGAGGCTCCTGCGTCTGACTCTGTCCCAGCCGCCATACATACAGCAGATCTTTTCCGATCACCACACCTTTGTTGGTATCAGCACACTGGATTGCCGCAGCCATATCCTGTGTCGCCATCAGTACTTTTCCCTTTGCATAAACATAATATGCACTGGTGCCGTTCAGATTTTTCATCTCCAGAACATTAGACTCCTCATTCATGATCAGTTTTGGAACCACCTGTGTCGCATTGGTGGATGTCGCCTCACTCAGCAATTTAAGTGTAACCTCTTTCTGTTTCGTATCTGAAGTCGTAGAGCCAACGCTCACCTGCTCTTTTTCCTGCATATCGCGGTTCATGATCGTATCTTCCGTCGTCTCAGCATAGGTATCGCCATTTTTTGTCACACGGCTCAGATAAATACTTCCATCCTCAATACGGATTCCTGTCACATAAATCCCCGGAACCTCATATGTTTTTAAAATTGCATGGTCACTGTCTGTCGTATCCATGATCAGCACTCTGCTAAGTGCCTGCGTATCTGTCTGGGTGGCAGTACTGAAAACATCAGAACGGTTTCCCACACCATAAATACAGTCACTTCCCAGGAATCCAAGCGGTTTCAATACATGCCCGGACTCGGCAGAAATCTCATAAGTACTGTCTTTTTCCAAATCTGTCACATGCATGGTACTTCCATCTTCTGTCCATGCTATATAACGTCCGTCTTCAGAATTTACCAGCATATCCGGTTTCAGATCATCGATAAATACTTCTGCGGTCTTTGTATTCAGATCAATTTTATATACTTGATTCGAAATCGTCATATAATACGTTCCACTGTCAGATACATACATCAGCTTTCCAATCTGTTCTTTCACGATCTCGTAAGATAACGTTGTCGGAACAAACAGCATTTCTTCCACCGTATTCGTCAGGCAGTCATAATGGCATACGCTGACACCAACCTGTCCTTCGTGTTCCCCACGGTTCATATAACCGTAAACAACAAAATCCATGCTTCCGCCTTCATCCGTTGTACGCAGGATCCGAATATCATGGTCATTATAATTTTCCCGGATATCCATGCCTTCCTGACTGCGGAAACTGAACACCTGTGTCATTTTATTTTCCACCTGATTATAACTCCACAGTTCGCCCTGCTGCACAAAGCAGATCACGTTTCCGGTCTCATTTGCTTTAAAATCCACATCACTGGAACGGATTCCCAGATTGATGGTATCCTTTGATACCTGATTTCCCTCTCCACGGAAAATCTCTTCCACGGTACGTTCAAAATTCAGCAGATATATTTTTTCCGCACCGACACGGACACGGTAATATTCTTCCACATTATAATATTCTGACTCGCCGCCATCGCCCACGGAGGACATAATGTACTCCAGCAGAATGACCTGATAATCGTCATTCATTTCCTTGATGGAAACGATAGGCTCTGTCACTTCCGTGCCCTGGAAATCGCCCCAGCAGGCCTGTGCCAGACTGTTATTGATCGTCACTTTCTGCAGTGTTGTGTTATCCTCCGAAGAAGACGGTTCCATATAGGCACTCAGCTCGGACTGACGCTCTTTGTCCATGGTAATGGCATGAAATTCTTCCACAAAATCAACGCACTGCTCAATCTGGCTCTTTCCGGTTTCACGGATTCTTGTATAATACCGGCTCGTCTGATCTCCAGTTTTTACCTGCAGGATAAATTGGTATTCCGTATTGTCCTCCAACAGATTTTCCACAGTTACCGTACCTGTTACAGAAGAAGAATCCCCGGATACGGACACTTCACCATCCTGTACCAGCCGTTCTCCATTCAGACTGCGGATCTGAAATGTTACTTTTTCAATTTTATTGCCATACGGGTCAATCCGCAGAGACAGTTTTCCATTTGCAGGCAGCGGAGTGATCGTATCACGCATGGAAACCACCGACATCTCGTCCACATATCCATGCATCTCATTCAGCAGGCGGTCTCCGTCCACCACATAGACCACCGGCAGTGTTGCCTCTGCCATATCTGTTGTCAGATCTTTGGTCTCATGGTTTGTCAGTTTTGAAAACGCAAACACCGCCACGATAAATACCGCCAGCAATATAAAAAATTTCTGTATTCCTTTACGCATCCGCTGTATCCCTTTCTTCTCTCATCAGTTTTTCCAGTGTCGGGGAAATATGAAGCTGTGTCAGCAGTTCCGTCAGGTCCTCTGACGTCTTTTTCTTACCCGTTCTGACAGCCCGCAGCAAAATATTTTTCGGCGTATGTTCCATATCGATAAACTCCAGAACCTGCACCTGATAGCCCGCTTCCTCCAGTAGATTTGCCCGAATCGCATCTGTCAACAGTGCAGACATACGCTCTTTGATCAGTCCGTATTTCAGTACCGGCTGCAACAGATCGTTCTGAATCTGTCCATTAATCTCATGCTGACAGCACGGAACCGACAAAATCACTTTTGCACCCCAGCGAACAGCCTTGTCCAGTGCATAATCCGTTGCTGTATCGCAGGCATGCAGTGTCACAACCATGTCCACATGATCCACACCATCATAATCCGCGATATCACCGGTCAGGAAGGACAATTTTTCATATCCGTATTCTTCCGCCAGCTTCTGACAGTGAGCGATCACGTCTGCCTTTAAATCCAAACCAATGATACGCACATCATAGTGTTTCAATTCATGCAGATAATAATACATTGCAAATGTCAGGTAAGATTTCCCACATCCAAAATCTATAATAACAGATTCTCTGTCCTTTGGAAGTTCTGGAACAATATCTTCAATAAATTCTAAGAAACGGTTCATCTGACGAAACTTATCATATCTGGAATGCACAATTTTTCCCTCTTTTGTCTGTACCCCGAGGTCATGCAGAAACGGAACCGGCACTTCCGGATCCAGAATGTATTTCTTTTTGCGGTTATGCTCCAGAGATGCTGTCGGTGCCGGACAGCCGGATTTCAAACGGCGCACCGTCCGTTTTCCTTTTTTGCTCACCAGCACCTGAATCCGCTCCTTCGGATGCAGCACCTCCAGCTGGCGGAATCCTTCCATCCACGCTTCTGTTTTTTCATATACTTCCTGTTCCGACAGATTATAGTGCTGTACCTGCTTCTGCGTGTACGCACTTGCCTGAAACAACAGCTGTCCTTTTAACAACACCGGTCTGATTTCGATTTTTCGTACATCATCTTTTTTGCGTGGTCCGCTGATGATGATCTTTGCTAGTTCCCGGTCCATGCAGCCGCTTAATATTTCTTCCCATGCATTTATCATAATATTATATTTCCTTTTATACCTAAACTATCGTATCCTCTTTGTTTCTCCGTACAGGTTAAAAATTTTTCCCCTGTAAACTGTGATAATTATAGGGTATTTTTTCCCGTCATACAAGACCTAATACCATCTCCGGCAACGATAATGTCTGCATCTTCTTCGATACATTTCCTGCATGAGCATTACCTGGATCAGCTGAAAATACCGTTCCTCCGGATTCAGCTTTCCATCTTCCTCCACATCCTGCGGATTCAGCTCCCGGTAAATTCTGCGGCAGATCAGCTCCATCATCAGCCGATCCGGATACCGGTCAAACATCATACTTCCCTCGTATTCCATCCGGTCACACTCCCGGTCCACCAGTTTTTGAATGTTTCGCGCATCCCGGGGATACATTTCCTGCAGCCGCCGGCAGTCTTTTTCATACTCTGTCTCCTCAAACATTGTATTCTGCATCGGATATGTCATATAAAACGGCATTTTTTCGCGGGTATATGGATCCTGCTCCACCCACGGATACCTTTCCTGTCCAAAACTCATTGCATACACCAAATCATATCTTCATTCTTATCACAGCATATGCACAAAAAGAAAAATCCGTGCCAGTTTTACCCGACACAGACTTTTCTTTTTCACCTGAAATTGTAACGAGAAGATTTCTCTCCGTTTTTGTTCTGCACGTATTTTTATCCGCAGTTTACGATGCCTCCCGGCACGGTGCGTTCTCACGGATCCGCTCTGCGATCAGCAGATACTTTTCCATCACATGGGCATATCCTTCCCTGCAATGCGGAACAGTACAGTTGACGCAGTTTTTGATACCATTCGGCAGATACTCAAAATTGCCTCCGCAGTCCTCCCCCAAAAGGTACAGCGGGCAGTAACAAAACAGACAGTTAAACTCCTCCTCTTCTTCAACTCCTGTGTGACATGGGAAATATTCACATGCACGATTCTGGAAAAAATCAAATCCTTCTTTTCTCATGATATCCTCCTACACGATGTAAAAATTTATCTATTCCCACTCTTTTTTCTCTCATTTTCAATCAGGCAATCGCCCGTTTTCCTTTTCCTGCTGCATTCTGCTGAAACACACTGGAAAAACTTTCCACATGACGTTCTAAAATGTCCATCACGCTCTGCTTCTCCTCAGCCCCGTCATAAATGCTGTAAAGCAGGAAGATCGGTCCGTAAAAATCCAGCACCAGCTGTCTGGCTTTCTGGCTGTCATCGGTCAGCTGCTCAAACATCGGCTCCATATAGGATACCGGTCCTTTGGCCAGATATCTCTGATACAGTTTTGCCATTCTCGGATCACGATACTGCTCCAGTGTCAGTACTCTGCGGAAACAGCTTGGAAATTCCTCACTGGTCCAGTACTGAAACTGCTCTTTTGTATATGTCTTGATCTGTTCAAAAGCTGCTTCCTTATCGTCCACATCCACTCTGGCTGCTTCCTTTGGCAGCTCACATTCTGCCGCCTTTGCAATAATGCAGTCCAGGATTTCCTGTTTGCTCTTGTAATGCTTATAAAGCGCAGCTTTTGTCACTCCAAGCTTCGCCGCAATGTCATTCATGGATGTCCCCGTGTATCCATTCTGCGCAAAAAGCTGCAGTGCTTCTTCCAAGATTCTTTGTTTCATCGGTTTCTCTCTCATTTTTGTTTCCTCCTGTCATAAAAAAGCTTCTCCAGGAATTGTCTCTTACAGAAAAATCACCTTTGTCTTAGAGTAATTTCATATAATTCTCTGTAAAACAAAAAGCCGCGGTAGTCTTTTTGACTGCCGCAGCCGATTTTCTGCAAAACATATACGCCTG
>CAVAFS010000351.1:0-2720 GCA_963587975.1 Bulleidia sp.
CGTAGGAAGTATCATGCTCTTCATTATATGCTGCGACCTGTGTCACCAGCGATTCCAATTCTTCCCAGGTCTGCGGAATCTGCTCGATTCCGAGTTCTGTCATTAAACTCTGATTGCCATAAACCACTTCGTAGCCGTCGGACAGACACGGAATGATATAATGCACACCATCTTTATAAGGCTGAATGTATTCTTCCTTAAAAGGCACCTGACTGATATAATCATCCACCGGCATACAGGCCCCCGCCTCAAACAGATATTCCGGGTAGGAACCGCCCCACACCAGAAAAATATCCGGCAGTTCATTGCAGATCAGTGCCACCTTCAGCTTATCTTTCAACTGCTCCGTGGAATAGGACTTTACATTGATCTCATACCCATATTTTTCCGCCAGTGTATCCCACAGAAATACATAATAGGCTCCCGGTATATTTTTATCAAAAAATGTCCACACCTCCAGTTCTGCTTTTGCCGGTTCCTGCTCCGGTACACTTTTGGTCTGGGTGCATCCCCCCAGAAGTACCAGTAAAAATACGACGGTCAGTAATGCCGCCATCACTCTGTATCGTAACTTTCTCATTCTCATTTCCCCTGTTTTTATTTTATTTTACAAAAAAACTGTCGTATTGTAAAATGAATCTATGTAATTCTTACATCCAAAGGAGAAGTTATGAAAAAAAAGCACAACGGAACACATTTTCCATTCTTTCATATATTTAACAGGCTGTCTGATTCGGTCAGTTTCACGCAGCGGCTGTTTTTGTCATTTATTTTTATTGCCATTCCCGTGATGGCGGCGCTGTTTGTAGGATCTTTCCTCTTTTTGCAAACCAGCACCCATCAGAGTATCGAGCAGACCCAGGCCATTGAAGTGCAGAAACTGAACACGCAGCTGCTGGCCATGTTCAATGACGTGGAAAATGTCTCCCGGGAAATGGTCTACAATTCCGATATTCAGGAATTTATGCAGGACGCGGCCGCCGGGGATCCTTATCCGGAAGACCACAGCACTGCCTACTACGTCAACGGATTCATTGCAAACCGTGACTATATCAACAGCATCGTACTCACCGGCATGGATCACACACTTTTTTCCACGGAGCTTGCCTACACGGATGTTTCTTCTTTTCAGAACATTCAGGATAAATGGTGGTTTCCTTCCCTGCAGGGATCCGATGCTTCCTATCAGTGGTTTCCCTATGCATTTTTAAGTGCAAAAACCTATCAGTCACAGGAAAACAAAGAAATTCCAAACCAGATCAACACCCTGATGCTGGCACGGCCGGTTTTCAGCACGGCGGACTATCAGACCCAGCTTGGTTATCTGATGATCTATCTGGATGATGAGTATATCCAGAACCTGTGGCATCAGATTTCCTTCGGTGACACCACCAACGCCTTTCTGATGGATACGGACAACAACATCATTATTTCCAATGTCAGTATGAAAGACTATTCCGGAATTCTGAACGAAGCTCTCGTTCCTGATGAAAGCGAGATCATTTCCTGGGAAAATGAAAATTACGTCGTCACCTGCAGCGGTCTGGATCACAACCGCTGGAAACTGTGCATGATCACACCATACAGCGAAGTCAATCACAACGCTTCCGTACTTATGGGCGAACTGGTGCTGATGATCGCCGTGATCATCCTGATCCTGTTTCTCATGTCCCGCTACAGTGCCAATAATATGGCTCAGCCCGTCATCAGCCTGTCAAAGCTGATGGATACCTACCACGGATCCGATGACAAGACCATCGATGCAGATCAGATTTCCACCTACAAAGCCCGCACAGACGAAATCGGTCAGATGTACCGCTCTTACGAGCAGTTAGAGGATCGTTTAAATACACTGATTCAGGAAAACTATGTAAAAAATATTGAAAAAAAAGATGCTGAACTGGCTCTGCTGCAAAGCCAGATCAACCCACATTTTCTATATAATACTCTGGATTCCATCAACTGGATTGCCCTGTCAAACGGGCAGGATGAAATCAGCGAAATGATTACCGCCCTCTCCGATACCTTTCGACTGAGTCTGATGAAAAATAATAGTCCTTTCACAGAACTGACGCAGGAAATCCGCTATATCCAGAGCTATCTGGTACTGCAGAAATTCCGTTATGAAGACCGGCTTACCTACGACTTTGACCTGCCGGAACCGCTTCCTCATATATTTATCCCGCGGTTCATCCTGCAGCCCATCATTGAAAATGCCCTGAAGCACGGCATCAGTCAGTTAGAACATGGGGGACGACTGAAAATTTCAATTTCCGTCGATGATTTCACACACATTGTCATCTGTAATGACGGAACCAACATTAATCTGGAAAAAATGCAGCGTCTCCTTACCTTTGATCCAAATGATCAGACACTGCTGAATTTTGAAAACGAAGGCTACGGCGTCCAAAATATCAATCGCAGGATCAAGCTGATCTGTGGCACCAATTACGGACTTACCTACAAAAAAACCGACAGTCAGACGGTATGTACCATCCTTCTGCCGGTTCGCACCAGTGGTGTATAATTTAATTTTTAACTGAGATTAATTTTTCTTTCGATAGCTGGAGAGTGTCTTTCCGGTATGTTTTTTGAAAATCTGTGAGAAATATGCGTAGTCGTTATAACCGACAGCGCTGGAAACCTCATACATTTTCATATCCGTACTGGTCAGATACTCTTTTGCTTTCTCAATGCGAAGATTTGTGACATAATTGATG
>CAVAFS010000352.1:0-4609 GCA_963587975.1 Bulleidia sp.
AATCAATGCATTCTGAATGCTTCTTTTTACCCGCTCCATCTCCAACGGCTTTGTCAGATGCTCCGTGGCTCCTGCATCCATACTTTCCTGCACATCTTCCTTAAAGGCATTTGCTGTCATTGCAAAAATCGGTATATTCGCAGCATCGGCACGATCCAGTTTTCTGATCCGGCGAATAGCTTCCAGACCGTCCATGACCGGCATCGTCACATCCATCAGGATACAGTCATAATAAAACGTTGGTGACTGCTCAAATTTCTGAAGTGCTTCCTGTCCGTTCGTTGCCATGGAAATCACAGCGCCTTCACGTACAAGCATAACCTGCAGCACTTCCCGGTTCAATTCATTATCATCCGCAACCAGAATCTTCGCATTTCCCAGATCGATTGGCATATCAGCGGTTTCTTCCGCAACGGCATCTGGATTTTTATTAATCTCAAACGGAATTGTTACCGTAAATCTGGTTCCGACATTTTCCTTACTTTCCAGCTGAATCGTTCCATGCATCTGATCTACGATCTGTTTTACAATGGAAAGACCCAGACCGGATCCCTGATTCGTCGCTTCTGATTTTCCTTCCTGTGAGTAAGATTCAAATGCATGCTTCTGAAACTCTTCACTCATGCCGATTCCAGTATCCTCACAGACAAACTGATAAGTGGCGGTATCTTCATCCGAAGCAATCTCACGACAATACACCGTCACACTTCCACCCTGTCGATTATACTTGATCGCATTGTTTGCCAGGTTCATCAATAAACGATTGATATGCGTTGGACTTCCGATCAGATAGCGGTGCTTAAACTCACTCAGTTCCCTTCCACCGAAAAAAGAAAGTCCATGATCACTAGCCTGAAGTTCAATGATCGGCAGTTCCTTCACAAGTACAGAAATCAGATTAAACGGTTTATGCTCCAGTTCCACTTTTCCGGATTCCATTTTTCCAACATCCAAAATACTGTTTACCATAGACAGCAGGTAATTCAAAGACCCCTGCGTCTTCATCTTCAACTCCTGCAGTTTCTCGGCATCATCCCGATACATATCTGCCATTTCAATCATGCCCAGAATACCATTGATCGGCGTCCGGATATCGTGACTGATCCTGCGCAGATAATTTGTTTTGGATTCATTTGCATGTTTTTCCGCCATCAGTGACTCTTCCAGCTGACGTTTATATTTTTGCTGTTCATATGACGCGGTCATATCGATCAGGTATGCAATGGCCAGCACATCCGCCGACGCTTCTTCCTGATACATATGAATATGGAATTCCGCCAGCATCGGCTTCATATAGACCGCTTCCTGTGTCCAGAAGCGATGCGATACATGCGGTTCCCCTGCCTGATAGCGTGCCAATAATAACGGAATTGACGTAAATCTGGAAAATTCTTCTTTCTCCTCATCCGGAAGCTGTCCTGTCCAAAATGCAATAAATTCACTGAATTTTGCATTTTCACCCAAACCTATGGACTTATTTACATCATACTCTTTCCCATCGTAAATCTGTTTTACACTTCCCGGAATCACATCCTGAGTCAGATTGATCTCATAATATGTACCAGCGCATTCCATGACGGCATGCTGCAATAACTCCATTTTTCTTTTACTCATTTTCCCCACCTGTAAATTTTATAAACCCTTATTTTTTAACCATATATGTAATGATTATACGCCTTTATTTTGTGGTTCGCAACTGTAGAAAAATATACTTGCCAGACCAGTGGGTGGGGATTTGTCTTATGCTAATCCTGGGAATGCAATCAATAACAGAGTTGCTACAACAGCGCCTACAATCGGGAAGAATACGGACGCCAGGAACATCGGCAGATATCCTTCTTTATGCTTAATATTGCAAAGACTTAACGCAACAACGATCATTCCATTCCACGGCAATGTCTCAAATGTAATGCAGGCTGTGGAACAGATACGATGTACTGCTGCCGGATCAGCCACAATTCCGAGCACCCCCGGCTGTGAGATCAGGCTTGCAGCAAAAATCGGAATAATAATGCTCAGTCCGGCTGGCGGTGAACTTGTCAGAGCCACCAGAATAAATACGGAAATCAGTACGATCAGATACGGATGGATTGGAAGTCCCATCAGACCATCTGCTAAACTTGTAAATGCCGGTGTAACCGCTACAACCGCTGCCAGACCACCGATAACACTGATCTCGATCAGGGCTTTTGTCGAAGATACCGCGCCCTGTCCCAGTACAGCTACAATCTGCTGCCCAAGACTTACGCCCTGCTGCGGCTCAATATTTTTACCCATGAGAATAATGCAAAGCACGATTCCGCCGGATAATGCGTATGCAATATTTGCGCCAACGATTGTATACAGTACAAATACTAAAATCAGCGGAAGTAATGCAACAATAAAATTCGGAAGTTTTCTGTCACCTTCAAAGTCAGGTACGGCTTCCATATTTCCATAATCAAAAGTCTCTCCATGACGTACTGCACGAATGATCATAGTGGAAATCATAAACCATGCCCCAACTTCTACAATGATAAATGCAACGATTCCCGGTACTGCGCCTGCCGTAGACGGGGTACCAAGAATTGCAGACGGAAGTACATTATGTACCGTCGGTGAACCCGGGCATGCACCAACTCCGGTTGCACAAAGCAGCATTCCCGGAATGTATTTACGCGGCAGGTTCAGCCTGCGGAACATCGTTACGATAATCGGAAATGTCGTAAACATTACGATAAAACTGTCGATACCGCCAAACTGGAACAGACAGGATACCGCGATCAGCACCGCACAGGCCACTCTGATTTTTTTCTCTCCTGCTGCTTTGTCTACAAAAGCTTTGATAAATGTATTTGCTATGGAAACAGCTGCACCTGTTTCTGTATACAATTTTCCTAAAATAGTTCCCAGCAGAATCAGCATAAATAATGCTGTGATAATATTACATACTCCCGCTACATATGTATTTGTGATAGATTCGGTTAGATTCAACCCATTAAACAGAGCCACCACTACTACAGAAAGAATGGATACGATAATCGTAGACCAGTTTTTCATTGTCAGAAACAGCAGCAATGCAAAAGCCAGAATAATTCCTATAATCCCTATTGCCATAACAGTTCTCCCTTTTCTTTTGAATAACTGAGTAATGCGTTATCCTTTTTAATAACACATTACTCAGGTTGAGTGCTTATCTATGAAAAAGCCACTTTTTTATACACTGCTTTTTCTCAGATTGTTTTACTGGATTCCTAATTTCTCCAGAATCGGTTTGGAGTTATCTTCTTTGTATTTCCATTTATAATCCCCGATTTTTTCAACAGTCAGATCATAGTATACGTTCTGTGTTGGGTCCGGATGATCTTTCCATACATCATACAGTTTCGGAAGGAATTTCGGCCACCAGGATAACTCATACTCACCATGTTCAAAGGTATTCATATCACCTTTTTTGTGCGGGTACTCATCCGGGCGGATGATTTTTTTCGTCTGCTCCAGTGTCTCTGTGGCACATACCATACGATGGACACAGCCACCTTCCACGTCTTCCCACATATGTGCAAGAATCATCCAGGTATGCCCGTTTTCATCCATCTGTCCTTCCAGGATGCAATGCTCCAGACACTGATCAAATGGGAAAATATCCATATCATAACGGTTGTACAAAAGCATTCCAAATCCATCACCTGCTGCTACTTCCAGATCCAGAATCTGATCCTCTGACATATTCTCAAGGCTGGTGTGTTTTGAATTTGTAAAACCATACTGCCATGGCTCTCTGATCCACTGGAATCTCTTATGAGAACCCGGAGCCCAGAGGAAATAACCTTTCTCCATATTACACCAGAACCAGTCAATCATTTTGGAAGTTACACCCGGAAGGAAATGTTCTCCTTCGATGCAGATTACCCAGTCTTTATAATCCGGGTTCATGTTGAATTCCGGATATCCGGTCGGGCGCTCTAATTTCTCCCACTTCGGATACGGTACCTTAAACTGACCAAACGGTCTGCTGGACTGTCCACCTGTTGCTACATACTTATCAAATTCCATGATAATGTCCTCCTTTAATCGTTTTCTTCTTTATATTGTCTTTTTGATTTATGGTACCCTAGTATAGAGCAATAACCGTGCCAGTTTTTTACACCCATTTTTTTATTTTTTTATCAAAAAATGGGCTTTTTTCTGCTGTTTTACGGTCTTTCCAGTGATTTTTCCATTTTCTTTTTTCTTGTTTGGTGTATTTGTGCACCGCATTTCCGCTTATTTTTTCAAAATGGTGTATATGCACACCATTTTTATTTGTTTCAGAAACTATTTTTCTGCCTTTCCTTGTGTTTTTTGTTAAATCGGTGTAAAATTACACCAATTAGGATGTTTTTTCATGAAAAAAGAATCTAATTTAGAAGTTATCCTAAAAACTTTTCAAAATTTAATAGGAACTTATCCGGATTTATTATCCTCACCTGTCGGTTCCCAGATGCAGACCCAGATCGAGCAGCTGAATATCTTTCATCTGGAAAATATCGGTAATCAGATCAATATTGGCCTCTTCATCTGCAATACCGAAGGTACCGTCCTCTACATCAATCAGGAAAATGAAAAGCTTGTGGGATTGAAATATGAA
>CAVAFS010000353.1:0-4984 GCA_963587975.1 Bulleidia sp.
ACAACATAGCGCTGATTTGCCTATAACGTAGATGTGCACGTGGCACGCAGTGCCAGGTGGCGCAAAAATTTACTAATTTCATTGTGTAAATAAAGAACTCCTGTATTTTTTCTCAAGGAGCGATTGTTAGCGACTGAGACAAAATACAGGAGTTCCTATTAAAAACTAACGTGATAAATTTTTAAGCCACCCAAAACAAGACTTACTTCCGTCTCCGCAAGATTATCCAGATCGCAATCACAATCACGATAATGATCAGGAAAGTATCCCAGAACTTCTGTGTCAGATTCAGGTGAAGTGCCTCGATCATACCGATAAAGATGACGAAAACACCAAGGATCAGCTGCAGTATGGAACGCTGTACCAGTCCGGCCTCATTGCTGCCGCGGGACTGCAACAACCCAAAGATACCGTAGACAAGGCAGATGGCGCCCAGAACCGGCAGCACATACATTGTATCAATGGAATCGGTGAAAATAATGGCAAAGATGACAACAACTCCGATTAGTGTGACATAAGTGCCCCAGTTAAATGGTTTTTTCTTCATAAGTATAAACCTTTCTATTACTAAATTTACAAAGTGAACAGATACCATAATAGCATATTTGAACAATTCGTGTAAACGGATTGCAAAGATTTATCTCAGTCGGAGATTGAACTCCCACTGAGATAAGCGCTCCGCGAGGATGTGCAGTGATTCTGAGAAGAATATGTCAGCTTACGCTGACCAGAATCACGCACCAAGTCTCACGTGCGTTCGACTTGAATAAATAATCACCTAGCATGAGACGCGTTCAAAAATGCCGGAATGAAAAACGCTGCTCCAATCTGAAGTAGCGTTTTTTGTATGGCTTAACTTTCTTTCGATACTAAGATAATTGTCGAAAATATTTTTTGCTTATGCCAGTCCCGGTGCAACAGTAAGGATGATTGCACAGAGGATTGTTCCAACTAATGTCATGATAACTGTCTGTAAGAACATCGGTAAGTAAGCATCTTTGATCTTAACCTGAGCAAGTCCAGTTGTGATCAGGATCAGTCCGTTAACCGGCAGTGTCTCGAATGTGGAAACTGCGATAGCAGCACAACGAGCAAGTGCGTTCGGGTTCAGAACCGGGTTAGCTGTCCAGATATAAGCTGCAGCAACCATCGGAAGTGCGATACTTAAAGCTGCTGGCGGTGAAGATGTAAATGCTACTACGATGATAGCAAGTACGATACCGATTACTAACGGAGAAGCTTTCATGCCGAAGAGGATTCCAACGAAACCGTTGAATGCGTCTGTATGCTGTACAACTGCTGCGAAACCAGCTGCAGCTGTCAGAGTCATGATTGCGCTTGCACCATTTGCAGCACCGATGTTTAAGGAATTAAGAACGTTGCCAGCCCATGCCGGGAAGCCTTTTTTCTCATTGTCTTTGAAATGCGGAGCCATCAGGATGATTACTGCTGCGATACCGGAAACCAGAGCTAAGGAAGCGTTCTGTACGATAGCGAAAAGCAGGAATACAACGATCAGCGGGATGATAGCAAGTGCAAAGTTTGGAAGTTTCTTTGCGTTGTCATCCGGGATCGGCTCACAGTTACCATAATCAAATGTCTCACCTTTTCTCATCTCTCTTACGATGAAAGAAGAGCAGATGAAGTATACACCAATCTCGATTACGATGAAGGAAATGAATCCTGGGATCGGAGCAGCACCCGGGCTTGTCTGCAGGATGCTCATACAAATGATGTTATTGATACTTAATACGAATGGAGCAGAGTTAGCACCACAGCTTAAAGCCAGCATAGCCGGAACCATACGTCTCGGAATACCGATACGACTTGCCATGTACATACAAATTGGGAATGTAGCGAAGATAGCTACGAAACCGTCTACACCACCGTATGTAAGGATACACTCGATAAGTAACATGATTAAAACTGCACGTCTTGCCTGTTTCTCTTTGTTGTCAACCGGCATAACGAATTTGTTTACTAATGTGGAAGCGATAGACTGAGCAGCACCACTGTCAGCTAATACTTTACCAAATAAACCGCCTAAGAATACGGTTGGGAAAATAGATGTGATCATTCCGCAGACACCACCGATTTCCCATACGCCGGTAGCTGCGTTCTCCTCAACGGCACCTACATACAGAGAAGTAAATGCGTTGGTAGGATTCAGTCCGTTTGTTACTGCTACGATAACGCCGCAGAGCGGAGCCAGGTACAGTACGGATACGTTCTTGTAAGCGCCATACAGGAAAATAACCAAGGCGATTACAATACCAATAATACCTAAAGCCATAAATCAAACCCTCCTAAATTTTAAAAAAGTTAAGCAAGTGTGAAATTTATAAAGAAAATATAAATTTCATGAGGTTATTATAACTATATGGTAAGACCATGTCAATAAAAACATGCAAAATGCACAATAAAAAATACAAAAAAGATGCCTGATTAGACAAAATGCTCCTAAATGTTGCAAAAGTGTTGTGTACACATGGTAAATTTTTAACATAGAAAAAAGAAATGCAACAAAAATAGATAAAATGTTGCATTTCTTTTTTCAATACATGTGTGAAATAATATTTACTGATTCATGAAAAAGACAGAGGAATCACGGTTATTCCGGTCAATCAGCGAATTGTATACCAGACAGTGATACTGATAAAGCAGGTCGTCGTATTCGCTGCTGTCGTTGTGTGAGTAATAATTATTGTCAGAGTCGATATATCCAACGGTATTGATCACCGGAAGTTTCTGATACAGTGCAGCCAGATATTTGTTGTACTGTGTCACCGGCAGGCCTGCGGTCTGCAGCACCAGGGTGGACAGATAGTTGGCACTGATATGATTTAAAGTCGCTTCCGGAATGTCATAATTTGCCCAGATGACAAACGGTGTCGTGTAGCGGAGCTGCTGTTGTTCCGTGGAGAGGTTATCCAGACTTGTGCCGAATAGTTCCTCATAAAATTCATCTTCAATGGATGGCAGATGATCACCAAACATACAGATGATGGTCGGCTCTGACACGTTGCTGAAATAATCCACCAGCTCCTGGAAGGCTTCGTCGGAGCGTTTTACCAGAGACAGGTAACGGTTTGCCTTTGGATAGATGCCATTCATGTTTGTGACGTACACTTCCTGCGCAAAGTTTGTGTAGGACATTGCGTAACCGCCGTGGTTCTGCATGGTGACATTAAAGAGGAAAAACGGTTTGGAAGTATCCCGGTTTTCATACATGTTCTCCACCATGGAGTAATCGTAACTGTCGCTGACAAAGCGGCGCAGCAGCATGTGGCGGTCAGGGTAACGCTGATTCAGCAGGGATTCATACTCTGTGACATCGTTGTTCTGCTTGTAAGTATCCAGAATGTCCTGATCCACGAAATCTTCAATGCTGATGTAGTTTTCAAAGCCCAGCAGCGGATATACGTTCCGACGGTTCCAGCCTTCTCCGTAATACGGATGAAAAGCGGTTTCGGAGTAACCGAGAGAACCTAAGGTGGATACCAGGGACGGAACGGTATCTTTCACGTAAGACTGATATACGTTGCAGCCCGTCGGTAAAAAGGAGATGGTATCTCCGGATAAAAATTCAAATTCACTGTTACTTGTACCAGCACCGAATACCGGCATGGACAGGTAGCCTTTGATGGTATTATCTGTCAGACTGTGGATGAACGGCATGTAGTCTTCGTTTGTCTCCAGATCACCCAAAGCACCGAGATCTGCCAGGGATTCGTTCATGATACAGATGATATTTGGCATGGTGCCGTCCGTATTTGCCGTATAATCATTTTTACCGGTCAGGAGGTTCGTACTTGTGTCGCTGTCTGGGTCAACACCGGCATCTTTCAATGTTTCTGCCACATAGTCACTGACATTATCCGGATTATATTCCGAAGGTTTCCGGACAATGAGGTATTTTGTGTTCAGGCAGAAGTTAAAGAAGGAACCGGTGCGGTGGTAACCTCTGGCCTGATCCCAGAAATCCGGCTTATAACCGAGGTTTGCGGCATAATCCGTGAAAAACAGGGAAATTACGACAGCTGCAATATAAGCTGCCGGAGCAAGCTTTGCCAGCAGTTTGAATTTCAGCTTTTTCGGTTTGATATTGACGCTTTTTTTGTTTACCAGATAAATCAGGAAAAACATAATGGAGCCCAGGATCAGCTGCCAGCTGAGCTCATAGGTGTAACCGTCCGATACGGTTAATCCGGTACCGAAGCTGAGTACATCCAGCGGAACAAAAGGGGAACCGCGGAAAAGCTCGATAAAGTAGTTCAGCAGAGACCATATATATAAGGATATGTTTACGATCAGTCCTACCATATGATAACGTCCGGTAATCAGATAGAAAAACAGATAGAACACCAGATAGATCATGTAGTTGGCAAGGAACGTCGGTACAGAAAACCACCACACGTAGTTCTCGTTAAATACTTCTACCATCTGAATGGTAAGGATTGGCATAATAAAAAAGAGTGCCGTGTTTGCAAATGCCTTGTATTTCTCGTCAACGCATGGTTTGACGACGATCAGAAATCCGGCTACAGGTCCGGCGATGAGAGACAGCACAAAAAGGACAGTGCCGTAGGTCAGATTCAGGTCGGGATCCAGGTAAAGCCGCCAGTTGGCGGATACAAAAAGAATCATAAAAATACAGACCGCCAGTCCAAGCAGGCGGACTTTTTTTCCTGCGAATGAAATATGCATGTTTTTATCTTCCCGTTTCTATATAATAATGTAGACGCTTAAAATAAGCGGTAGTTATTTGTTATTATGAAAGCACCCTGAGCATTTCATGCTGAGAATTATTCCATAAATCCTGTTAATGGTCACTAAGATATATTAAATATCACGGAAGAAAATCTGTCAACTAGTAAAACTGTGAAGAAAGAGTGAAGATATTTTTAAGACGGGGATTTAGGAAAATGTGCCTGGAGTGGGTGTTTGCTGAAAGAGGATGGGAAGGGCAGCCGAGTATCAATGG
>CAVAFS010000354.1:0-5586 GCA_963587975.1 Bulleidia sp.
CCTCCAATATTTACCAGTTCTTTTTTTCTTTTCTTCTATCATGCTGTGATTTGCGTTCTTCAACCATTTTTACAAACCATTCCACCATTGCCGGGTCCTGATGTGAGAAAAATGCACTCGTGGCAGTATCCATCTGCGCAATCTGGTTCATGTCATTCGCATCAAGTGTAAAGTCAAATACATTAAAATTCTCAATCATTCGTTCTTTATGTACTGACTTCGGAATTACGATCACACCTCTCTGGATATGCCAGCGGAGCATTACCTGCGCTGTTGATTTTCCGTATTTCTGTCCGATTGCTTTCAGGACTTCATTCTCAAAAAGTCCGTTTCTTCCTTCGCCGAATGGTGCCCATGCTTCTAATCGGATATCGTATTTGTCAGCCCATTCTTTTAATGTTTTCTGCTGATTGAGAAGATGTGTTTCCATCTGATTTACCATTGGTTTGATATCTGTGAGGTTCGCAAATTCTACCATGCGGTCTGCATAATGATTGGAAATACCGATTGCCCGGAGTTTCCCTTCCTTATACAGTTCTTCCAAAGCACGCCATGCACCGTAAGTATCGCCAAAAGGCTGATGCAGCAACATCAGATCCAGATAATCCGTACGCAGTTTTTCCATAGACTCCAGCACAGATTTTTTACATGCTTCATATCCAAAATGTTCAATCCACACCTTAGATGTTAAAAATATTTCTTTCCGGTCGATTCCTGACTTTTCAATTGCCTTTCCAACTTCCTCCTCATTAAAATAGCTCTGGGCAGTATCAATGCTGCGATATCCTACTTCCAGTGCGTCCAGTACACAACGCTCACACTCATCTTTTGTAACCTGATATACACCATAGCCAAGCTGTGGCATTTTGACTCCATTATTTAATGTAATATATTCCATCTGTTTTCCTCCTGATTATTGATTCACTTGTTTTATCATGCTATAATCCTATCAGTCGGTAGTCGCTACCGGTCAAGTGCTTTTTGAAATTTAAGACCTTAAATCTAAGATGGCGTATTTAAGGCGTTGAGTTTAACCTTTATATTCTGTTTATTAGGAGGATGCTATGTATTCTATGAAAGAAGCCTGCCAATTAACCAATATGACTTACGAAAATTTGAAATTTTATTGTAACGAAGGACTTGTTCCCAATGTAAAAAGAGATAAAAGAAATTATCGTGTGTTTGATGATCATGACATTAGATGGATTCAGAGTTTAAACTGTCTGAAAAATTGTGGCATGAGTATTGCTGAAATGAAAGAGTATCTTGCGCTTTGCCTTGAAGGAGAAAAATCTATTCCAGATCGAAAAATCATTCTGCAACATAAAAGAGAAGCTCTGCTTCAGTCTATCGAAAAATTGCAACAGGCTGTTGCCTTTATTGACTGGAAACAGAACTTCTACGATGATGTTTTATCTGGGAAAACGAAGTATTACAGTAATTTGGTTCCTGAATTAATGGAATCCACAGATTTTTCAAAGTAATATCTTTCCTTCCCTGAACTCTTTTTACCATATTCCACTGCCTTCTCCGGACAGTAACTGATGCACGCCATGCAATGTGTACATTTTTTGCCCCAGACCGGTTTCCCATTTTCTAGTTTGATATTATTTAACGGACATAATTTTACACATTTGCCACAGCTAATACAGGCGTCATTCACATGAAATGCATTTGCTTTTACGCACATCGGATAAAACAGCCTGTTTACAGGTCCGCTCATAATACGGTCATACAGATTATTACGAGGTGCCATAAATGCATGTCCGTCCGCGATCTGTCTGCTCACGTTATCTATCACTGGTTCAGCATCCGATACGATCTGTCTTGCTTTCTCCATTTCCGGTGTATTAAACAACGCAATATAATTTTCAGGCATCACGATCTGCGCCGTTCCCATATAGCCGAAGCCTTTTTCCTCGCACAATAACTGATTATATTTTGCTGCATTACCAATCTCAGCACCACAGCTCATTACAAACCACACCTGCCCGGCACCTTGAAAATGTGTTTTTCTAATCCAGTCCCGCACAAGCCACGGCACTCTCCACGCATATGTCGGTGTAACGACAACAAGACGGTCATTCACTGTTATAGTTCTTGTGTCACGTTTCTTGATCTTATCATTTGCATCAATCAATTCATCATGAATATTGTCCGCAATCCGCTTTGCAATGTAACGGCTGTTTCCTGTTCCTGAAAAATATATAATCATAATCTTGCCTCCTGAAATTTCGATTTTGTGCAATCAATATTTATAAATTTCCTTCATTATTCCTTCTCCTAAATGTAATAACAAACGCTCCTTTAATCTGCATTGATGTAGCCATATAATCATAAGTTACCAGTTCCCATCCTTCAGCAGCTCTTTCATTTAACAGATTATCCAGAATAGCGATATCTCCCGCATCTGCTTTATCTGAAAACCACTTTGTTCCTACTGTTAATATTTCTGATTTGTAAACATACATGATTCTGTTCTCCCTTCTTTAAACACACGCATTTTTTCCATGTTTCGGCCGGTTTTCTGCTGTCCAGTTCTTCGGGTTCGTATCGTCCGGCGCAAGTCCCGCAAGAATAGCTTCGTAATGCAACACCTTATCATCCATATATTTTGCAGTTGCTTTTGCTTCTTCCACACGCTTATACGCTTCTGCTCTTTGTTTTAGAATGATTGCATATCTTGCCCGCAGATTTTCCTCCGATTCTTCCAGTAAACACAACCTGCAGTACTCCTGAATGTCCTCAATGGACGCACCGCAACCTTTCAGACATTTAATTCCCTGCATCCAATTCACGGATTCTTCATTGAATACACGCCGGTTCCTTCCGTCACGCTCACATGGCAAAAGTCCTTTATCTGTGTAAAAACGCAACGTATGCTCTGTCACATCGAACATTTCCGCCATCTGTTTGATTGTATAGTTCATCTCTCTCCTCCTACGTTTGCTGTCGAAATGAAAATCCCCATCACGGAAGTTACTTTTACATTTTTGAAATCCATCAAAAAATTTCTTTACTTCGTGTTACACGAACTTGTTAAGATAATCATAACATAGAGAATTGCTCTAAGTAAATACAATGACGGAGGATAAAATATGGAATATTTAACTTTGAATAACGATGTTCCGATGCCGCTTGTCGGATTCGGCACATTTATGCTTAGCGGAGAAACCTGTAAAAATGCAATTGCTACAGCAATCGAAAATGGCTATCGGATGATCGATACTGCGGAAGCCTATGGCAATGAAAAGGAAGTCGGCGAAGGTATCAAACAGAGCGCATTGACCGCAAGGAACTGTTCCTTGTCACAAAAGTGAACTTTAAATCTTATGAAAATACTGAACAGACAGTCATGCAGTCACTTACCAATCTGCAGACCGATTATATTGATCTGCTGCTTCTGCACTGGCCGTTTGCCAATTACTATGCAGCATGGCGTGTTCTGGAGAAGCTGTATAACGGTGGAAAAATTCGCGCGATCGGCGTGTCCAACTTTGAGCCTGACCAGCTTCTTGATCTGATTGCTTACAATAAAGTTATCCCGGCTGTTAATCAGATTGAAACAAACCTTTACTGCCAGCGCAGCACTGAACGTGACTGGATGGATAAAAAGCAGGTTGCACATATGGCTTACGCACCGCTCGGTCAGGGTAATCGAAGCGAAATGTTCCAGGAGCCTCTGGTACTTGCACTTGCAGAAAAATACGGTAAAACTCCAGCACAGATACTGCTTCGTTTCCTGACACTGAAAGGAATCGCAGTCATCCCAAGAAGCACACAGCCAGAGCATATCAAGGAGAATTTTGATCTGTTTGATTTTGAACTGACTTCAGATGAAATGAATCAGCTTTCAGCTCTGGATAAAAAAGAGCCTCTGATCGGTAAGCCAGAAACACCGGAGCTGGTCGAGTTCTCATTGACATGGTAAAGGAAGTTATTCTATATAAAACGAAGCTGCCACACTACTTCAGTGTGTCAGCTCCGTTCTATTTACAACCTAAAAAATGTAATTATTAATCCCACACGATTTCAAGACAATGATAATTCTCCGGAATTGCTGGTATACGTGAATAATATAAAGCAGATTCTGATTCTATGACTCCATCTGAACACAACCATTCACAATCTATAATTTCTTCTAGTTCCCCGGATATCATATCTGTACATACGATAATAGAATCTCCTGCCAGATTCAAAACTTCCGTTCCATTATTCTCTGTAATTTCTGTATCATCATGCAAGGAGACACGAACCCATGCCACATTCGGCATCTGCTCGATTTTCCGCAGTCTTTCCCACATTTCATCAAGTGACGGACGTCCATCTCCCCATTGGTTAGGCGCGATAGAATACTCATCTGTATTTCCATCAAAAAATTCATCAAGTGTTAATAATGGAAACTTATCTGCGTTTTCTTTCAATATTCTTTTAAATAATTCCAGTTCTATCATAACTGCGCCCTCCCTTTCAAAAATTAAATTCCTTCCAGTTTTCACTTTACAAATTCAATTCAAACAACTTATACTCTGTCCATCCGGTATCTTCATAATACATATTCTTGGCTTCCACAAACTGAAACCCACAATTCCTGTAAAGTTTTTCTGCTGATTCACATGCACCAAGCACATCCAGGCGAATTGCTTTCTTATGTTCTTCTTTTGTTTTTTGAAAATGTAACATCATCTCTATCTTCATCGCGTTGATAATATATTATATCACAAAACAGGTATGGTAACCAATTGTCACTAGTTGCTTGTGCGCCAAGCGTATTTATGTTATGCTCATATCGTATAATCGAAACGAAAGCAGGATGTTTTTCCAATTATCAGATGCCCTCTATTCTATAAAGGAGGGTGATGCCCTATGAACACAATGGAAGTTCTCACTTTATTGCTAGTAATTTTTGCGGCTCTATCTTACATAGATAATCATAACAATATAAAGAAATGACATCCCCTACCGCTCAAAGTTAAGGATGTCATTCTTTTAATTCATTTTTAATCGAGGGCAAATCGGATTCACATCCGATTCACTTTCTGAGTAAATTATACATCAGGGTGCTTGGAGTTTCAAGTACCCTGTTCTTTTAATCCCAATTTATATGTGTAATTTATAATTCATACCCTTCTTTAAATCTACGCATCATCTCATTGGTCAGACTGAAGTTTCCTGGCTGAAGCACAATCTCTTCCCGCTGTACCCACTCCGCATATTTCAACTCATGGCGATCCATGGTGATGGTATCATCTCCATCCACCTCACAGTAGAATCCAAGGAGAAGATCATTTGCAGTTCCCCATGGCTGAGACTTATAATAACGGATATTTTTCACCTTAATTCCGGTCTCTTCCATCACTTCACGCATAACCGTTTCTTCTGCTGTTTCTCCAATCTCTGTAAAACCGGCAATCAATGCATTGTGAGCAAAGCCAGTCCGATATTTGGTAAGTAACAATTTATCTCCGTTTTTCACGCCCACGATAACTGCCGGCATAATCCGTGGATATGTCACATAACCACAAGACGGACAGCTCATTGCACGTTCTACATCATGAGGTACCATCTTCGTACCACATCTGCCGC
>CAVAFS010000355.1:0-2980 GCA_963587975.1 Bulleidia sp.
CTTTTAAGATGTGATACGTGGTCAGATCCAGATCCTGCTCGGCCATCTTACGAAGTTCCTTTAAATGAGGTGCTTTGTCCCGGTTTGGCTCAATATAATCTGAAATAAAAATAATTTTATCCAGAAGATTCATCTCCGGAACACCTGTGGTGTGTACACGGATTGCATGCAGAATATCAAAATCTGTCACCTGGTACTCATGTTCGGCCAGAATGGCACCACATTTTGCATGCAGCAAGGATGGATTTTTGTATTCCGCATCACTGATGGAAACGCCATATTCCCGGCAGAGAGCGATTTTTTTATCATCATCCATGTATTTGGCACAGTCGTGTAACAGACCGGCCAGCTCCGCCATATCCTTGTCATAACCGTAAATATCAGCAAGATGACGTGCTGTTTTTGCAACACCGAGCGTATGCTCATATCTTGACGGTTTTAATTTTGTTTTTAACTTCTTTTGTATCTCTTTTGCTGTCATGTGGAATCCCCTTCTATGAGAAAAATATTACTGCTCAACACATGAAGTGGAGTTTCAGCTCAGATTGAGGTAAAGTGCATGATCTCTGATATATTGTTCCACCTGTGGCGGAATCATATAGCGAATCGTCGTTCCCTGCATCACACGCTCTCTCAGTTCCCTGCTGGATACACTGAAATTCGGGGTGTTCAGGCGGTAAAAACCGGAATGATATTTTTCCTTTAAATATGCAATCTGACGGTCTACTTCATCCGCGTTCAGATTGTCCCGGACAGCAGCCAGAATGTTTGCATATTTACAGATTTCCTCCGGATGTCTCCAGTCGTCAAAATCGAACAGAGAATCAGCCCCGAGGATAAAATATAATTCACAGTCCGGATAATCTTTCTGAAACTGCGCCAGTGTCACATACGTATAATTGACACCGGTACTCTCAATTTCCCGATAGGAAATGGAAAATTTCGGATTATCCGCAATGGCTGCTTCTACCATATGACAGCGGCGAACACTCATCTCCTCTCCCATAAATGCCTTGTGAGGCGTATGTCCGGTAGGGAGAAAAATAACATGGTCCAGATCAAACTGGTCACAGGCATTTTCTGCGATCAGCAGATGCCCGTAGTGAATCGGATTAAAGGTACCGCCAAATATGCCGATTTTCTTCTTTGTCAGAGTCATATACCATACTCCATTTCTGTCGGATTAAGGTAAAACGATCTTTGGATCATCCTTATCCGGTTTGTATAAAACGATTTTCTTGCCGATGACCTGTACCACCTGAGAATGGGTACGCTCTGCGATCACATTTGCGATTTCACGCGGATCATCAAAACAGTTTTTTAACACACTCAGTTTAATGAGCTCATGTGTATTAAAACATTCAGCGATCGCATTTACGATTTCAGGTGTTACACTGGATTTTCCAACCTGAAAAATTGGTTCCTGATTCATGGCAAGACCTTTTAAATAAGCTCTCTGTTTACTTGTCATAATTATTCTCCATATGCTGATCATATAAAGTTTCAAATATTTTCAACTATCAAAAAAACTTATATGATCAGACTGTATCTATTCTATTTATAGTAATCAAAGGAAAGTCCATACATACGTACGGTATCGCCTTCCTGAATGCCTAAGTTTTCCAGTTCCTCTAAAATTCCCTGATCTTTTAAGAAACGCTGGAAGAACAGGAAACCTTTCTCGGATTCAATATTGGTATAGCCAAGCATTTTCTCAATACGAGGTCCTTCTACCACAAATTCATCATTTTCTTCGTCATATGCAACGGTATATGGCTCATCCAGATACATTGCTGTGGACGGATCGTATTCCTGCTCAAATACAACCGGCTCAGAATCCATGCCCTGAAGCATATCGTTTACAGCGTATAAAAGCTCTTTTAAGCCTTTTCCGCTGACTGCGGAGATTGCAAATACACGGATGCCCTGCGGTTCAAATTCCTGACGCAGTTTTTCTACCGGATCTTCATCGCCTGCATAGATGGCATCAATTTTATTTGCAGCGATCACCTGCGGTTTCTTTGAAATTTCCGGATTGTATGCTTCCAGCTCCTTGTTGATAGCATAAATATCTGCGATCGGATTACGGCCCTCTGTAGATGCAGCATCTACCATGTGGATCATGACTTTGGTACGCTCAATGTGTTTTAAAAACTCATGACCAAGTCCGATTCCCTCAGATGCACCCTCGATCAGTCCCGGGATATCTGCGATGACAAAGCCCTGTCCTTCGTCCAGATCAACTACACCAAGGTTTGGATTTAAGGTTGTAAAGTGATAATTTGCGATTTTTGGCTGCGCATTAGTTACGCGGGATAATAACGTGGATTTTCCAACATTCGGGAAACCAACCAGTCCCACATCTGCGATGACTTTCAGCTCCAGACGAACTTCCAGTTCGATGCCAGGCTGTCCCGGCTGCGCATACTTCGGAGCCTGCATGGTAGCGGTTGCATAATTCTGATTACCTTTACCACCGCGGCCGCCTCTTAAAATGATCTGACGGGTATTGTCACCAGACATATCTGCGATGACTTTATCTGTCTCCGCATCACGGATGATGGTTCCTGCCGGAACTTTTACGATCATATCTGCACCGTTTTTGCCGTGACAGTTCCGCTTTCTGCCCTCTTCGCCATTCTCGGCAGCATATTTACGACGATGTCTGAAGTCTGTCAGAGTGTTCAAACCTTCATCGACCTGGAAAATAACGTTTCCGCCTTTTCCACCGTCTCCACCGTCAGGACCGCCGTTTGGAACGTATTTTTCACGGCGGAAGCTGACATGTCCGTCTCCGCCTTTTCCTGATTTTATAATAATTCTTGCACTGTCTGCAAACATAATTTTCTTTTCCTTTTTTATAGTAGAAAATAGACCCGGCTATGAAAGTCGAGTCTATTGATGGTTTCATTATTCGTTCGTTGCTACTGGATAAACGGAAGCCTGTTTTTTGTCTCTTCCTTTTCTCTCGAATCTTAAT
>CAVAFS010000356.1:0-5392 GCA_963587975.1 Bulleidia sp.
TCTGCTTATGGTATCTATAAGTTGTGGTGATTATTGCCCGGAAACGACAGGAAAATGCCTCTTTGTTGTGACAATTTCTGAAAATATCAGTTTGTATAGATTTTTTACACAAAATATATTATCATGAAATCATTCGTAAAAATGAGGTAAAGATATGAAGAAAGAAGAATTGTACAGATTTGTGGATCACACTGCGTTAAAGGCAGTCACAACCTGGAAAGAGATCCAGCAGTTGTGTCAGGAAGCACGATTTTTCAGAATGGCTTCCGTGTGCATTCCAAGCAGCTATGTAAAGCGTGCACATGAATATTTTCCGGAATTAAACATCTGCACGGTTGTCGGTTTCCCACTTGGAAATGCAAGTACAGCGGCGAAGCTGGCAGAGACACGCCAGGCACTGGAAGATGGTGCAAATGAGATTGATATGGTCATCAACCTTGGTATGGTGAAAAATCAGCAGTATCCGCAGGTGACAGAGGAGATTCGTCTGCTCAAGGAAGCAACAGGTGACAAGATCCTGAAAGTCATTATTGAGATATGTTATCTGACAGAGGAAGAAAAAATTAAAATGTGCGAAGCAGTGACAGAAGCAGGTGCAGATTTTATCAAGACCTCAACCGGATTTGGAACCGGTGGTGCGACATTGGAGGATGTGATTCTGATGAAGCAGCATGTGGGATCGAATGTGAAGATCAAAGCGGCAGGTGGTATCCGTTCCAAAGAAGATATGGAAGATTATATCACTGCAGGCTGCAGCCGAATTGGTACAAGCAGTGCAATCGCAATGCTGCAGGACGGAGAATAAGATGGATTTGACAGAACTGATTCAGAAAGCACAGGAAGCAAAAGAAAAAGCATATGTGCCGTATTCAGGGTTTCATGTAGGAGCAGCTTTGCTGTGTAAAGACGGTACAATTTTTACCGGATGCAATATTGAAAATTCTGCTTACGGACCGACAAACTGTGCGGAGCGTACCGCCATATTTAAAGCGGTTTCAGAAGGTTATCGTGAATTTAAAGCCATTGCGATCATCAGCGACAGCAAAGAATTGACCTCTCCCTGTGGTGTCTGTCGGCAGGTGATGGCAGAGTTTTGTGAACCTGATTTTGAAGTGATCATGTTAAGCTGTGATGGCAGATATGGTTCCGCAACTTTGGGAGAACTGTTACCGTATGCATTTTCATTAAAGGAAGAAAAACTGGCAACAGCGCCAGAACTTTCCTGAAAAAATTTTGAATTTTTTATTGTCAAGATGCACATAGTAAAGTATAATCATCTATAGCGAAAGTGATTCCTGGGGTGTGCGAGAACCCTGCTATTTTGAACCTACATTTTCTTTTATGGGAATCTTATATTGTCGGCTGGATGCCAGGCCACCGAATTCGCAGTGGAAGGCAGAAGACCGGTTGCGGAAGCCCCCCTAGCGTTGCTAGGAGTCAAAATTGCAGGAACGGCACTCTGGGATCACAAAAGATAAAAACCTACTTTACAAATGAGAAAAGAATAAAATACAAAAGATAATGTCAGGCATGATGTGAAAGCATCATGCCTGATTTTTTTGCATACACTAGCATATGACGTTAGAGAAGGGACAGGCGGTGTATGGATACAAAGACAAGGCAGAGCTATGGGCGCAGATATGTGGAAAAAAAGATGCGGCAAAGGCGCAGACATCAACGGCAGATGAAACTTTTGATTGTGTGTCTGTTTCTTTTTTTAGGAGCACTGGTTGTCAGTGCCGGAAGACAAAATAGAAGGGAAGAAGCAACCGAAAAAGCAGACCAGGTGGCCGCCGCAGAACTGGCGGGGTATCTGCAGGCAGCCTTTCTGACGCCGGAGGAGGCAAGGAAGCTGGTGATTCCGGAGGTTCATGATCCTCTGACGGGTGAAGATGTTCACGTTATACTGCAGAAACTTGAAATGGAGCAGAGCTGGGAGGAGTTCGCGGCATTGATGAAGGAAAAATCACAGCATAACTTAACAAGGGAAACGTGGAGCAGGTGCTATGAACTGCTTTTAGATAAACTTCAGGTAAAAGATTCGGTGACGGAAGTGGAACTGCAATATCTGGGAAAAGTGCCGGGAGAACAGCGGATCATGGCGGATAATGGAAATTATGACTGTGACCTGCAAAGCTGCCGGATGGAATACGGAAAGCGGTATGTGGTGTATGCACAGGGAAATCTGATCCTTGGGATAAAAAGGGAACTGGAGCAGGAGATAGATGGAACAGGAGAAAATGAGATAAATAGAGAAGATGCAGAAAATGCAGGACAGAGAAACGATACGGTGTCCATTACAGTTCCCGGAAAGGTGCGTGTATTGCTGACGCAGGATCATGGACAGAAACCGGAGCGGCGAGCGGTATTTGTGACTGGAGACAGTGCATGGAAGTTACATACAGAAACCGGAGCGGCAGAGCAGAGTTTTGAGCCAAATGTGGTTTCAGACTGTGGAGCATGGATGAAAGAACATGGGACATCTGAAGTGACAGCAGAAGCTGTGGATGGTGGAAAAATATGTCTGACGGATGAGAATGGTACAGTAAAAGGAAGTTATGATGGTACCTTACATATTTATCAGAGAGAGGGGGAAATGGTTTACTGGGTGGTAAATGAGCTTGGAATGGAGGCATATCTCTATGGCGTTGTTCCCGGAGAAATGCCGTCATCTTTTGCGCCGGAGGCGTTAAAGGCACAGGCAGTCTGCGCCAGAACCTATGCGGCCATGCAGGTGCTAGGCACATCTTATGAACAGTATCATGCCGATGTGGACGATACCACAGCCTGTCAGGTGTATCTGCCGGAAAATGAAAATCAGGCAGCGACAGATGCGGTAAATGCTACGGCGGGGCAGATCCTTACCTTTCAGGGGATGATCGCGTCTGTGTATTATTTTTCTACATCCTGTGGATATACGACCGGGCTGGAAGCCTGGCAGCAGGAACCATTGGCATACCTGGGAACACAGAGTTTGGTATTGGATGCATCAGCAACCGGTGACATGGATGCTTTTTTGCAGAGTGGACAGGTGGCAGCATATGACAGTGAGAGCCGTTTCTTTCGATGGAAAGCGGTGCTGCAGACAGGTGTAGATGACGGAAAGCTGCTGCAGAACCTTCAGACGGTTGCAAACCAGCGGGATGGAAAAGTGTATCTGATGGATACTTCAGGGGTGCAGACACAGGATGCGTCGACATTTGGAACCTGTACAGGAATAAGCATAGCGAACAGAGCGAAATCTGGCTGTGTTACCGATCTGTGTCTGAACTTTGCGGGTGGAACGGCGCATATTTATAATGAAAATGCAATCCGGAAAGTTTTGTGGGGTGCATGTGTTTCTCTGACGGATAAAAATGGAAACAGTGCAGATACTCTTACTATGCTTCCGAGCGCCTTTTTTTCAATCGATGCGAAAGAAAATGGAACTTATGAGATTTACGGTGGCGGGCTTGGACACGGCATTGGTATGAGCCAGTATGGCGCAGATGGCATGGCAAAGAGCGGAATGGTGTATACGGAGATTCTGGAAAAATTTTTCCAGGGAACGGTGTTGTATAAAAATGGAAGTGAATAAAGGAAACCATGTGTTTGATGGAATGCGGGAAAGTGAAATTTTAAGAATACAGGCATTGCGGAAAAATATAGTGTAAGAGAAAGAAAAGCTGTGAGAAAAAACTTGCTGAAATTGGAAAAATCTGATATTCTATCGAAATGTGAACGCAGAATAAGCAAAGCGACTGCGTTCATGAGCAAGTAGCAAAAGCGGATTGCGAATGTCCGCTTTATTATACAAGAGACCGAAATTTTGTATACAAAAGGGGAGAACTTATGGATTATAAGCATTTGATACGTTTCTTTTTGGCAAAATTGAAAAAAGATAATATTGGAGCTTATGCGGCACAGGCGGCGCTGTTTATCATTATGTCAGCAATTCCGTTTTTGCTGGTGTTTTTGTCGCTGCTGAGATTTACTCCGGTGAGTGAGAGCACTGTGTTGTCCGTGATCCAGATGGTGGTTCCGGGACAGATCAAGATTACACCAATGCTGATCAATGTGGTGGATGAAGTGTATACAAATTCTGCCAGGATATTGCCGATCGCAGTGATTTTTGCAATTTATTCTGCCGCAAAATCCATTCAGAGTCTTCGCTATGGATTGAACATCGTTTATGATACCGATGAGACACGAAACTGGTTTGTGCTGCGTTTTCGCGCGATGATTGAGACGTTTGTATTGATTTTGGTGATTATTTTACTGATGGTATTTTTGGTGTTCGGTCAGAAGATTCAGAACATGCTGGTGCAGTATGCGCCGATTTTGTCCATCGTGACCGATATTATTTTAAAATTGCGTCTGCTGATTTTGTTTTTCGTGCTGATCGTATTTTTTATGTTTATTTATAAAGTGCTGCCAAACCGCACTGCCACATTCAGAAGCCAGCTGATCGGAGCAGTGGGATGCTCCGCTGCGTGGTATGTATTTTCTTTTGGACTGTCCATTTATGTGAATTATTTTAATGGATTTTCACTGTACGGCAGTCTGACAACGATTTTGCTGCTGATGTTCTGGCTATATATCAGCATGTATATTTTTCTGGTTTGTGCAGAGGTGAATAACCTTTTTGAAATTCTGCTGGTGGAGATCCAGGAAGCGCGCCGGAGAAAAAAAGAGCGGGAACAGGATAAAAACGCTTGATGTTTTAAAAAAGCTATGCTAGAATAAATGCTAGTTTTGATTCGAATGTATAGTTACGTTTGAGTCGTTCCTGAATTACAAATCAGGAAAATATATTTTTAAAAGCTGAGAAGATGTCAGTAGGCAGATGATCGGATTACAGAGAGAGTGTACGTTGGCTGAGAATACACTTAAGGAAAGACATCTGGTGAACTTCCCATTGGAGCTGCTGTTTTGAACAACAAAAACGTTAAGTAGGAACAGACGTGTCATGCACGTTACGCATCAGAGTGTCCGATGCATGTCGGGAAGCCGGGTGGTAACGCGGAAATTTTTCGTCCCTTTTTATGAAGGGGCGTTTTTTTTGTTCTGATAACTCACACTGGATTTCCTGTGAAAAGCACTTTGTGCAGAGGCGCACTCATATAAAACGAAATTATTTATATTTAAAGAAGGAGATTAAAGATGAAAGACAAGTTAAAGCAGATCAGAGAAAAAGCACTTGCTTCTATCGAGAGTTCTGAGGAATTAAACGGATTAAATGATGTTCGTGTCGCTTTCCTTGGAAAAAAAGGTGAACTTACTGCTGTATTAAAAGGAATGAAAGATGTCAGCCCGGAGGAGCGTCCGCTGGTTGGACAGATGGTAAATGAAACCAGAGCAATCATCGAGCAGAAACTCGAAGAAAGAAAGAAAAAAATGGAGGCTCTGGAGC
>CAVAFS010000356.1:5402-9529 GCA_963587975.1 Bulleidia sp.
TTCCGGCAAAGAAAAACCGCGTTGGTCACGGTCATCCGAATACCATTGCTCTGGAAGAAGTTGAGCGTATCTTCGTTGGTATGGGATATGAAGTCGTAGAAGGTCCGGAAGTAGAGTATGATTACTACAACTTCGAGGCGCTGAATATTCCGGCAAACCATCCGGCAAAAGATGAGCAGGATACTTTCTATATCAATGACAAGATCGTACTTCGTACCCAGACTTCTCCGGTACAGGTTCGTGTCATGGAAAAAGGCAAACTGCCAATCCGTATGATCGCACCGGGACGTGTATTCCGTGCCGATGAAGTAGATGCAACTCATTCTCCGTCCTTCCATCAGATCGAAGGTCTGGTTATCGATAAAGGTGTTACATTTGCAGATCTGAAAGGAACACTGCAGGAGTTTGCAAAAGAGCTGTTCGGACCGGAGACAAAAGTAAAATTCCGTCCGCATCATTTCCCGTTTACAGAGCCGAGTGCAGAGGTTGACGTAACATGTTTCAAATGCGGTGGAAAAGGATGCCGTTTTTGTAAAGGCGAGGGATGGATCGAGATCCTTGGCTGTGGAATGGTTCACCCGCATGTACTTGAAATGAGCGGCATTGATCCAAAAGAATATTCCGGATTTGCTTTCGGTGTAGGTCTGGAGCGTATCGCGCTGTTAAAATATGAAATTGATGATATGCGTCTGCTTTACGAAAACGATGATCGTTTCTTAAAACAGTTCTAAATCGTAGATTTTCGAATCTGCACGAACAAGGCAGAATAACATTTTTGAATAATAGATTAGTAGGAGAAAGAAACATGACAACTTCATTATCTTGGATAAAAGCATATGTTCCGGAATTAGAAGTAGAGCCGCAGGAATACATGGATGCGATGACACTTTCCGGTTCAAAAGTAGAAGGATATAAAAAATTAGATGAGGATCTGGAAAAAATCGTCATCGGTCAGGTATTAAAAGTAGAGAAACACCCGGATGCAGACAAACTGGTGATCTGCCAGGTTGATATCGGCGGAGAGACCACACAGATTGTAACTGGTGCACCAAATGTATTTGAAGGCGCAAAAGTTCCGGTTGTATTAGATGGTGGACGTGTGGCCGGCGGTCATGACGGAAAAGTCGTAGAAGGCGGCATCAAGATCAAAAAAGGAAAATTAAGAGGCGTAGAGTCCAACGGTATGATGTGCTCCATCGAAGAGCTTGGCTCTACTACTGATATGTACCCGGATGCAGCTGAGGACGGACTTTACATTTTACCGGAAGATGCTCCGGTTGGCGAGAGCGCAGTTGCTTACCTTGGATTAGATGACGTAGTCGTAGAGTACGAGATCACATCCAACCGTGTAGACTGCTTCTCCATTCTTGGTATTGCCCGCGAGGCAGCAGCTACTTTTGGAAAAGAGTTTGTTCCGCCGGTAGTAACAGAGACAGGAAATTCCGAGGACGTAAACGATTACATCAAAGTATCCGTAGAAGATGCAGATCTTTGCCCGCGTTATACCGCACGTGTAGTAAAAAATATCAAACTTGCACCGTCACCGAAGTGGATGCAGCACAGACTGGCTTCCCACGGTATCCGTCCAATCAACAACATCGTAGATATCACAAACTACGTGATGGAAGAGTTTGGTCAGCCGATGCATGCTTATGATCTGGATACGATTGCAGGTCATGAGATCCGTGTTCGCCGCGCAGCAAAAGGAGAGAAGTTCGTGACATTAGATGGTCAGGAGCGTACGTTAGATGATAGCATCCTGATGATCTGTGACGGTGAGAAAGCAGTCGGACTTGCAGGTATCATGGGTGGCGAAAATTCCATGATCACAGATAATGTACAGACGATGTTATTTGAGGCAGCATGCTTCGATGGAACAAACATCCGTCTGTCCAGCAAAAAGGTAGGTCTTCGTACCGACGCTTCTTCCAAATTTGAAAAAGGTCTGGATCCGAACAACGCTATCGAGGCTATGAACCGTGCCTGCCAGCTTATTGAAGAACTTGGTGCAGGTGAAGTCGTTGGCGGTGTCGTTGATGTATACCAGAAAGAAATGACAGGCAGAAGAATCGCATTTGATCCGGATTGGATCAACGGTCTGCTTGGAACTGATATTTCCGCTGAGACAATGATCGGATATTTCAAAAAAATCGACCTTGGATTTGATGAGGAGACACAGGAAGTCATCGTTCCATCCTGGAGACAGGATCTGCTTCGTGATGCAGATATCGCAGAGGAAGTAGCACGTTTCTACGGATATGACAATATCCCGACCACACTTCCATCCGGAGAATCCACAACAGGTAAACTTTCCTTCAAACTGCGTGTAGAGGCAGTAGCAAGAGAAGTTGCTCAGTTCTGTGGATTTTCACAGGGCATGACATATTCCTTCGAGAGCCCGAAGGTATTTGATAAATTATTACTTCCGGCAGACAGCCCGCTGCGTAATACAGTAACTATTTCCAACCCGCTTGGTGAGGACTTCAGTATTATGCGTACTGTTTCCTTAAACGGAATGCTGACATCCCTTTCTACCAATTTTAACCGTAGAAACAAAGATGTTCGTCTGTATGAATTAGGAAATATTTATCTGCCAAAACAGGAGCCGGTAACAGAGCTTCCGGAAGAACGTATGCAGTTTACACTGGGATTCTACGGCGATGGCGATTTCTATACCATGAAAGGTGTCATCGAGGAGTTCCTGTACAAAGTAGGAATGAACCAGAAACCGGAGTACGATCCGGAGTCTGAGCTGTCCTTTTTACATCCGGGACGTCAGGCCAATGTCATCTATGATGGACAGGTAATCGGATATCTTGGAGAAGTTCATCCGACGGTTGCAGCAAATTACTCCATCAAAGACCGTGTATACGTTGCCGTTATTGATATGCCGGAAATCGTATCCCGTGCAACCTTTGACCGCAAATACGAAGGCATTGCAAAATACCCGGCTGTCAGCCGTGACCTCAGTATGGTTGTTCCGAAACATGTACTTGCAGGCGATATCGAGAAAGTATTTGACGAGAGAGGCGGCAAGATCCTGGAGTCTTATGAATTATTTGATATTTATGAGGGCGCACAGATCAAAGCCGGATTCAAATCTCTGGCTTACAAACTGACCTTCCGTGCAAAAGACCGTACGTTAGAGGAAGCAGATATCACATCTGCCATGAAGAAGATCATGAACGGTCTGGAGCGTCTGGGTATCGAGCTGCGCCAGTAGAAAGTTGGTGTCTGTATTGAACGAAAACGAAATGAAGGTAACAGATTATTATTTTGACCTGCCGCAGGAGCAGATTGCGCAGGACCCGCTGGAGGATCGTTCTTCCTCCAGACTGCTGGTTCTGGATAAAGAGACAGGCGAATATTCCCATCATGTGTTCCGGGAGATCACACAATTCCTGAAACCAGGGGATTGCCTTGTCTTAAACAATACAAAAGTAATCCCGGCCCGTCTGTTCGGTGAAAAAGAGGGCACACAGGCAAAAATCGAGATTCTTCTGCTGAAACGTAAGGAAAACGATGTCTGGGAAACTCTGGTAAAACCGGGCAAAAAGGCAAAAGTCGGCACAAAGATCATCTTCGGTGGCGGACTTTTAGTTGGTGAAGTGGTTGATATCGTGGAAGAGGGCAACCGTCTGATCAAATTTACGTATGAAGGAATCTTTGAGGAGATTCTGGATCAGTTAGGTCAGATGCCGTTACCGCCATACATCACACACCAGCTGAAAGACAAAAACCGTTATCAGACTGTTTATGCAAAATATGACGGTTCTGCAGCGGCACCGACTGCCGGCTTGCATTTTACACCGGAACTGCTTCAGCAGGTGAAGGATATGGGTGTGGACATTGCAGAAGTAACCCTGCATGTCGGACTTGGTACGTTCCGTCCGGTAAAAGTGGACAACATTCTGGATCACCATATGCATTCCGAGTTTTATATGGTGACACAGGAAGCAGCGGACAAGATTAACAATGCGAAGAAAAACGGTCATCGTGTAATTTGTGTCGGAACTACAAGTTGCCGTACCATTGAGTCTGCAGCGGACGAGAATGGTATGCTCAGAGAGAGCAGCGGATGGACAGAAATTTTTATCTATCCGGGCTACAAATTCAAAGTGCTGGAT
>CAVAFS010000357.1:0-8882 GCA_963587975.1 Bulleidia sp.
AGCCGGTTCATCAGATCCTTATATTCTTTTGCGTCACGCTCTTTTTTCTTATGACAGCAACAACAGGACTCTTCCTGTACCGGAGTAGTTTTCTCTTTTTCCATATAATCTATCCACTTCCTTTTCAAAATTGTAATTCTATCCTTTACACTGGCTCAGTATATACCCCTATAGGGTATCTGTCAAGTGCAAAAAATCCGGAAAACACATCAATGATAAAAAATATCAAAAATGTATTTTCCGGATCTGTCAATTTCTTATTCTAATTCTATCTTTTTCAAACTCTCTTTTTACATTCTCTCAAGAATAGTATCCAGAATACAGCCCGCAGCCTCTTTTTTGCTCATCAGTGGCAGCTCTTTTTCGAAATCATTTGCAATCAGTGTGATCACATTGGTATCGGTGCCGAATCCGGCTCCTGCCACTTTCAGGTTATTGGCTACGATCATATCCAGATTTTTCTTTGCAATCTTGGTTCTGGAGTTTTCCAGCATATTCTGTGTCTCCATGGAAAAACCGCATAAGAACTGGTGTGTCTTGGAAGCCCCAAGGGTTGCCAGAATATCTTTGGTCCGTGTAAGCGGAATGGACATATCACCGTCTTTTTTCTTCACTTTCTCCGTGCTGACCTCTGATGGACGATAATCTGCCACTGCTGCCGTCATGATCACGATATCGGTATCCTCATATTCTTCCGTCACCGCATCATACATATCCTGTGCAGAGATCACCGGTTTTACTTTGACAAACATCGGCGGCTCAATAGCACACGGTCCTGTCACCAGTGTCACATCCGCGCCACGCAGCATTGCATTTTCTGCAATGGCATAACCCATTTTTCCGGTGGAATGATTGGTAATATAACGCACCGGATCAATGGCTTCCTGTGTCGGTCCTGCCGTTACCAGTACTTTTTTGCCCGCCAGATCTTTTTCAAAGGCGATGACACGCAAAATGTGCTGGAACAGTACTTCCGGCTCCGGCATTTTTCCTTTGCCTACGTCTCTGCAGGCAAGCATACCGCTGGCTGGTTCAATGATCTGCTTTCCATAGGAAGCCAGCACTTTTAAATTATCCTGCAGAATCGGATTTTCATACATATTTGTATTCATCGTCGGCACGATCAGCATCGGCGCTTTGCAGGCCATCGCAGTGGTCGTCAACATATCATCTGCGATTCCATGCGCCAGCTTTCCGATCACATTTGCAGAAGCCGGTGCGATCATCATCACATCTGCCTGCTGTGCCAGACTTACATGCTGTACATCAAACTGAAAATTCCGATCAAATGTATCCACCAGACATTTGTGTCTTGTCAGCGTCTCAAATGCCGTCGGATGGATAAAATTTGTCGCATTCTGCGTCATGATCACATGCACATCTGCATGCTGTTTGATCAGCATACTTGCCAGTGATGCAATTTTATAAGCTGCAATACTTCCTGTCACACCCAGTACAACGGTTTTTCCTTTTAACATGATTTCTTTCTACTCCTCATCCAGTCTTGCTTTATCGAACAACTGGCCGTGTTTCTCATAGTTTGTCACCCGGTCAATTCGATTGATCTCGTCCACAAAAACAACTGATGGTTTGTGTGTTTTTGCTTCCTCCGGCGTCATATCCGCATAAGACATAATGATGACTTTATCCTTGACGGAGGCACAGCGCGCTGCTGCGCCGTTTAAGCAGATCATTCCGCTTCCACGTTCTCCGGCAATGGTGTATGTCTCAAAACGTGCGCCGTTATTGACATTTACGATCTGAACTTTCTCGTATTCAAGAATACCTGCAGCATCCAGAAGATCCTCATCTACAGTGATACTTCCTACATAATCAAGTGCAGCCTGTACCACAGTTGCACGGTGAATTTTTCCTTTTAACATCTGAAGGGTCATAAAAACTTTTTCCTCTCTACTTTTACAAATTTAATTAGATCATGAAGTTATCGATTAATCTTGTTTTTCCAATATACACTGCCATAGCAACCAGTGCCGGACTCTTCAGTTCTGTTACCTGCTGCATTGTCAGACCATCTACCGCTTTGACATAATCAATTTTTGCCAGCGGCTCTGTCTCAATGTTCTTTTTCATTGCTTCTACTAATTTTACCGCATCTGTCTCCCCTTCTTCAACCATTTTCTGGCCCATGAAGATGGTTTTGCTTAAAATAAGTGCTGCTTTTCGCTCTTCAGCAGACAGATAGGTATTTCTGGAGCTCTTTGCCAGTCCGTCTTCCTCACGGATGATCGGGCAGCCGATTACTTCCACATTCATATTCAGGTCATCTACCATATGTTTGATGACTGCCAGCTGCTGTGCATCTTTCTGACCGAAATATGCACGATCCGGCTGAACGATATTGAATAATTTGCTGACTACGGTACAAACACCACGGAAATGAACCGGACGGCTCAGTCCGCAAAGTTCCTCTGTCAGAACCGTCATGTCCACAAAAGAGCTGAATCCGTCGTGGTACATTTCTTCCGGTTCCGGATGGAAGATCAGGTCAACGCCAAGGCTCTCACAGAATTTGCTGTCTTTTTCCAGATCTCTCGGATAGCTCTCCAGATCCTCTGTCGGTCCGAACTGCATCGGATTGACAAAAATGCTGACAACTGCTTTGTCATTCTGTTCTACGGCTTTGCTGATCAGACTGCCATGTCCCTCATGAAGATAACCCATGGTCGGTACAAATCCGACGGTCTTTCCTTCTTTTCTCCATCCTGCTACAATATCTCTTACTTCTTTAACTGTTGATACAACCTGCATTTTTCTATTCTCCTCTATACTTGTTTTTTATTTTTTAATATAATTTTTCAATGACTTCGTCTGAAATTGCATATGTATGTTCCAGTGCCGGGAAAGTACCCGCTTTCACCTCTGCTGAATAATCCGCAAAGGCCTGTTTCATGATCTCGCCCACATTTGCAAAACGTTTCACAAACTTCGGTGTAAAATCAGAGAACATACCAAGCATATCCTGATTTACCAGAACCTGTCCGTCACAACCTGCGCCTGCTCCGATTCCGATGGTCGGAATGGAAACTGTTTTTGTGATCACTTCTGCAAGTTTTGCCGGAACACATTCCATTACAAGCATAGAAGCACCTGCTGCCTCAACTTTTTTCGCATCTTCTACCAGCTGACGGGCTGCTTCCTCGCTTTTACCCTGTACCTTAAATCCACCAAAGGCATTGATAGACTGCGGTGTCAGTCCGATATGTGCGCATACCGGGATATCTGCTGCCACGATGGCCTCAATCTGAGGGCACACTCTGGCTCCGCCTTCCAGTTTTACTCCATGTGCATGACCCTCTTTCATCAAACGTCCCGCATTCAAAACTGCGTCATAGACAGATGTCTGATAAGACATAAACGGCATATCTGCCAAAACAAAAGCATTCTTTGCGCCTCTGCTGACCGCCGCTGTATGGGCGATCATATCTTCCATGGTAACCGGTAACGTATTTTCATACCCCAGCATGGTATTTCCAAGAGAATCACCGATCAGTAAAATCTCAATTCCTGCTTCATCCATGAGTTTTGCCATGGAATAATCATAACAGGTGAGCATTGTGATCTTATCACCGTTCTCTTTCTGCTTTTTCAACGTAGAAACTGTCGTTTTCATGCTTTTATAATCCTTTCCATCTCAGAATAATCCCGCTCCGGATGTTTCATCTTTGCAACCTTCAGCACTTCTGCGGACAGATCCTGATAGATCTTTCGCTCCTGTGCGGACAGACTGTGTAAATGATCCATAACCGTAGACAGGTCATTTCTCTCGATCGGGCCTGTCAGGGCGCCAACCGGGCCGTACTGGATGATATTCTCCGTATTTCCCATCATCAGCGGTGATAATGCGCGATGTGCATTTGCCGCAGAAAAGCCACAATTTCGCAGCATTTCCTCGCACATATTTGCCAGACCCACGTATAAATTGCTAGCCATAGCTGCTGCCGCATGATAACGTACTTTATCTTCTTTTGAAATAACTTCCACCGGATTTCCGAAGCTTTCAAAAAGCCGTACAAACCAGTTCAGATATTTCGGATCTCCCTCAATCGTAAAAAACGCCTGTGAGATCACTTTGTAAGATTCATACTTATCATTGATGGCGAATAACGGATGGATAGAATATCCATAAGCGTGATAACGCTCAATATCCGAAAAGACAGCGGAACTTAATGAGCCGCTGAAATGACTTATAATCTTATTCTGAATCGGAAGCATTTTTAACTGTTCCCACATTTGGGCAATCGCCGAATCCGGAATTGCCACAAAAAGGACATCACTGTCCTCTACCAGATGTCTCAAATTCAGGTACTGTCTGGTATTTGTAAAATCTGCTGCCTCTCTGGATGACTGCGGATTACGGCTGTAATATCCGGTCACCCTGACATTGCGCTCGGTTAGATATTTTCCCAGTGAAAAACCAACTTTTCCTGCGCCAATAAATCCAATATTCATAAGCATCCCTCCATTTCTTAATGGCGGGACAGTGAGTCTCGTTTGCAACCTGCAATACAAGCTCCGTTTCAAAATAATAAATACAAGGTATCGTTTCCTTTCGGAATACCATCCGCACGACATTATACCACCGCGAATGGTATTCGTAAAGGATTTTCAGGAATACATTTCCTCATATTCCCGTATCCACCTGGTACGGATCTCCTCCTCCCGGTTTTTCCAGTTAAAAGCATGGTTCGCATCCGAGATTTTTTTACGCTCCTGATAGTACTGTTCCTGATCGGACACATCCGTAAAATGTGAAAATGCCTCTTTCATCGTTCCAAAATGGATCTCCGGTGCCGTCTCCCCCATTTGTTCCTCATCATTGATATAATTCATGGCATACAGATAACAGAGTTTCGACCGCTCCTCCCTGGATTTCTGATAAGCCGCTGAAAACATCCGCGCCGCCTCCGGAAACAAAAACAATCTGGCATAGGCCACACCGAGGTTGTGCATGATGTGCCCCTGCAGTTCTTCCGTCATCTGCAGCATAAATTCCGGCTGCAGCAGTTCCAGATAACCATAAGCCGCATAACGATACCGTTTTTTCGACAGGAAATAATCCGCCCGCATTTTTCTGCGTTCCATCTGATTTTTTCCACGGATGCGCTCAATCACCTGCTCCAGATGATTCAATTCCGCTGCGGAATAATATCCCGATGACGCAAAAATCAGTTCTGCGCAGGCATATACATCCCTCTTTCTGTGATACAGATGTTGTACCTGTGCTGCCAGTTCTTTCGCATTCAGCGCTTCCTGCAGCCATGAAAAAAGTTCCTTATTCATCCAGCCATCGTCCAGCAAAAACAGATTGGATTCCATGGCATAGCACAGTTCTTCCATGGTCTCGACCTGTATGGACAACGTCTCCAGATGCAACGGATACGCCGCCTTTTTATATGTACATAATTTTAAAGCACCCATGTTCTGCTCTCCATCCATAAAGCGGACATATGTCACCCGCTCCCATTTCTTATTTTCTAACCGCGATCATTATCTGTGTTCAAATTCTATTTCAAGAACATTTTCCACTGCCTGATCTATACGTAGCGTCCATGCTTCCCGTTTTCTGTGTCAAAAGCCATCGACACTGTCCATTCTTTTCCCGTAGATTCAAAGAAGGCCCCAAAACCGGTATCTGAGATATGCACCTGCGCCTGTCTTCCATTCTGTGCCACTGCCTGAATCCGAAACCGGATCGTTTTGTCCGGCCGCTGCGGCAGATCCGTCAGTTCAAAGGTCAGTTTGTGATGATTAACCTGCCCGATCGTACCGATTTCAAATATCAGTTCCGGTGTCCCGTCATACAAAAATTCATAGGCAGGCGTCTCATAATACCAGTTTCTTCCTGCCTCCAGCAGGCGGATCAGTGCCGGACTTCCTTCTTTCTGGATATGCAGAAAAATCTCTCCCTGCGTTTTGTAATCACATTGATAGAAAAATCCCCAGTCTGCACTGTCACTGTAACGGTACGCCGCATAGCAGGCGCCCTTTGTAAACAGATTTTTTCCAAGAAATACCCGCTTATTCGTTCCAAGCACCCGCAGGGATTCCTTCAGCCAGCTGCCGTCAAATCCGTCGCCGACAAAATACACCGCAGAGATCATATGGTTTGCAAAGGATTCCCGGATAATATTTGAAAAAAATTCATCCCGCACCTGAGAATCCGGAACCACATAATCCGGCACATCCCAGCTCTTTTTCTCCGCCGTCACCATCTGCAGGCTTCTGCCACCCCGCCGATGCAGCAGATAAAAACAGACCTCACGCTCCGTAAAATCAAACAATACTACCTCATGCTGCCAGAACATATTGTCCTGATGATATGTATGTGCAAAAAAGCTTTCCGCATGATCCATCAAAAAGAATCTCTCTTCTGAATAATCCAGATCCTTTCGAATCTGCTCAAACAGGCGGATAACATCGTCTGTAATCTCCGGAACTGTAATGCCAAGACAAATTTCCGCTGCATTGGCCGCCGAACCATAACGATCTTTCAAGCGGATCAAACGCTGTAAAAATTGTCGTAACATGCCCTGATAAAACGTACTTTCTTCCTCAAATTCATCCAGTGCTTTCCGATACAGATCGGTAAAAAATTCTCCCTGGGGATTCTCCTGTCTGCGCAGCGCCTCTTCTCCATAAAATGTTTTTCCCGTACCGGACAGATACATCGCCAGCGGAATCCCATATCTTTCTTCCCCGCCAACAGCAATCGTTTCCGGTTCTTTCATTCCTGATCCGAACAGGCTGACCATCGCCTGTGTCTCCGTCAGATCAATTCCAATATATATTTTTCCAGGTTTCACGTTTCTACTCCTCTATGGACTGAAATAAAACATCTGCCAGATCAGTCAGCTCCGCATACTGATAATCAAGCTGTGCATCCCGCTTATCTGCGAGCATTCCAAGTTTTCCGAATCGGGTATCCTGCCACTTCTCATAGTCTATCGGTTCTAATACACCCATTTCCACGCAGCTGCCATCCGCAGCCTGAATCTCATACGTTTCCGGCTTTCGCAACAGATTTCGGCAGGTGTAACTGTAGATTCCAGAAAGTACTTCCTTCGCCGTTCCGGCCATTCGGTGTCCTTCCGGCTGATCCGGACATACTACCTGCAGATTCTGTCCCGGTGTGCCGACAAAACAAATCGTTCTGGAACCATACAGCAGATATTTTCGCTGCAGCTTCTCCGGAAATGTATCATAAAAATCAAAAAATCTGTTCTCCAGTACAAACTTTTTCAGCACCTGTTCTGCCTGCTGCGCATACGCGTCATCTGCATCTTTGGCATATGCTTTCAAAAATGCTGCCGCACACACATTCTGCCTGCAGGTTCTACGTTCCATCCGTACTCCAATATATGTTCTGGCGATTTTTGGAAGTTCTGCTTCTTTTCGCATATACAACCAGGAAAACCATACTGCATAAGACTGCAGAATCAACTCATCCGTCTCATGCTCCAGCAGATCTTCATATATTTTCTCATGCTCTGGCGCAAATTCTCCGGTAAACAGCATGTACAGCATCAGTTTTTCTTCATACTGCGCCACATCCAGTTCCTGCGCCTTTGCCTTCTGGGTACATTCTGCCAGTATCGCGATCGGTGCCGCAAACCGTTCCAGACGTTCCTGCAAAGATAACTGCACCGCTCCTGTCTCAGCATTCAGATCGGGCATTTTTTCCTCCGGTCGCTCCTGATAAACATGCTGACCGGACATCATTTTCTTCATGTGAAACTGATCTTTTGCCGTGTAGAGCATACCGGATGCACTCTCATACAGGATCACAAACGGTTTTGTCGTCAAATTGATATAACTGCCCTTCTCATATACCGGCACTTTCTGGATCTCTGCGATTCCGTCCTGCAAAACATGAATCCCTGTCATTTCTGCATTGATCACACGCACACGGTAGCTGTTTTCAGCCTGTCCGCGCCACTGCTCCCAGTCTGCCCGTACGGACTGCCGTTTCACTTCCTCATAAACAACCGCCAGATCTTCATTTATATGCCCCTGCGCCAGTTCCTGTTTTGCAAAATTCCGTAACAAAACCAGATAAGAATCCCAGCTGCTTCCAAGACGGCTGCGATTTCTTACCAAATAGGCAAACAACATTGCCTTTCTTCTGGCCGGAAGTGAACTGTTTCTGGAAAAATACCGTAAGATTTCATCCGGCAGCATGCCATCCGTCTTGCTCCATGAAAGCATGTACGCCTCATACAAACCGGCAACTTTCAGATGCTGAGCTACACCCTTCTGAAACCAAGGAAAATATACCGCTCCGTAACGGTTGCATTTGATCAGATAGGTACAAATGATCTTCACCGCATTATTGTCTGCCGCCAGCCGATAACTCCGGCAAAGCAGTTGGAAATACACGGTATCAAACGTCTTTTGCGACTGCATCAACGCAAACAAACGATTTCCGATGTTCGATGTCAGCCGTCCATGTTTCATCATCCAGAAAAGCAGACGCCGTTCAAAAGATTCAAACTGAAACAGCAGATCCGGATGATTCTCAAGCAGTCTGGCTGCCTCATCATAAAAAATGGGGCTTGCATTTCCCGTTATCATAAATTTACGGATCCACTGATATTTGCGTTCCGGGTTACGCAGCAACGCTTCATCAATATGAAGCAGAATCCATACAAGCACCGGATGGGACGGATATTTCAGATAAATCTCCCGCACCCGCTTCGTCACATCCCTGGTGTAAGAAGTTGTCTCACCAATGGTTGTCAGATACAGATAAAATGCACTGAGGGGTGTGCGCTGATTCTGGATCATGCGTGCCACTTTTTTGGAAAGCAGTTCTGCCTCCTCCTTACGTTCACAGGAGAGTGCCACATACATCCGATACAAAA
>CAVAFS010000358.1:0-3854 GCA_963587975.1 Bulleidia sp.
TTGGAAAAAAGATGCAGGACAAAAAGAAAAAAGTAAAACAGGCGTGCGGATGTATGAAAGAGCAGGGAGAAGACATCGCAAAGGAACTGAAATTCGCGGCAGAATATTCTGCGGATGAGATGAAGGACAGCTGGAAACATGTGGGAGAGGCGGTGCACCACGCTGCCAATGAGATTAAAGAAGATGTGTCTGAGATGAAAGAATCTGCGCAGGCAGTTTTTGAAGACGAGGAGAATGCATAATAACAGAGATGTGATATCCACAGTGCAGAAAGTAGATTAAAAATGTAAGAATACTGCATGTGGCTGGAAAGGAATCATATGAGTGCTTCGGGACAGACATTATATCTGAAGATTGAACAAAATTGTATTGTGTATGAACGCAGTGTAAAGCTGCAGGATATCGCATCGGTGGAGTGCACCGATGTGAGTATCCGTCGTCAGGTGCTGCAGGAGCAGATTTATCATTTTCACGGAAATGAAAAGAGCAGCTTTGTTCAGGTTTTTTCTATTTTATATATTATACGGAAAATTCATGAAAAATATCCAACTCTGGAAATTGAAAACATTGGTGAGCCGGATTTTGTGATCCGCTATGTACCGGATCCGGAAAAGAAAGCAGTGCAGTATTTCAAAACGGCGATCGTGTGTGTGATCCTGTTTTTCGGATCGGCTTTTACGATCATGACGTTTATCGAAGACGTGTCGGTTTCAAAAGTATTTGCAGCATTGTATACAAGGGTGACCGGGCAGACGTATACAGGTGTTGGTGCGCTGGAAATCTGTTTTTGTATCGGGCTGGCGATTGGAATCATGGTCTTTTATAATCACGTCGGACACAAGAAGATCACGGATGATCCGACACCGATTCAGGTGGCCATGCGTAAGTACGAGCAGGATGTGGATACAACGTATATTGAAACCAGCAGCCGCAAAGGGAAAAACAACGATGTGTAATATCAGGAAGAAGGAAATAACAAGATGTGGGGTTATCAAATTATATTAGGGATACTTGGGCTGCTATTTGGCATCGGTGTGGCTGCGGGTGTGTTTGCGCTGGTGGCAAGCCTTGGCATGGTGCCGCGTATGGCGGGAAAAACAAGCGTAGCAGCATATGTGCCGGCACTGGAAAACGCACTGATCTTTGGCGGAATCTTTGGATGTGTTCTGGCAATTTTTCCACAGCTTCCATTTCAGGTGGGGACATGGTTCCTTGTGGTTTATGGATTGGCATCCGGGGTATTTTTAGGCTGTTTATCTGTGGCACTGGCAGAGGTATTGAATGTGTTCCCGGTGCTGTTTCGCAGGGCAAATTTGAAAAATGGACTTGGATTTCTGATCACAGCTTTTGCAGCAGGGAAAACCGTGGGCGGTCTGGTCTATTTCTTCTGGATCGCATAGTAAGGAAAGCTGTTCGCTATATAAAAAGTACAGTAACAGCATAAGTATAAGAGAAATAAGGCTAGTTGTGGAAAGGTGGTTGCTATTTTGAGTGACAACAAGAAAAAAACAAAATCAGATTACAAAAATATACCAAGGGAAGAACTGATACGGGAAATTTCAAAAGCAGAAGATGCCAAAACGGAAGAAGAAAAAGAAGCACGGAAAAATGCGTATGATGCCTATGTCAGTCAGGTGACACCGACTTACAGCTTACCTCTGAATATGCTGAAAGCCTTTCTGGTGGGAGGTATTATCTGCTGCATCGGACAGGGAATCACGAATTTTTGCCTGAGCCGTGGCATGGATACGATGACTGCAGGAAAGTGGACAAGTCTGATTTTTGTTCTGATCAGTGTAATCCTTACTGGTTTGAACATCTATCCGACCATTGCAAAATTTGGTGGAGCCGGTGCGCTGGTTCCAATCACAGGTTTTGCGAATGGTGTGGCAGCTCCTGCCATTGAGTTTAAAAAGGAAGGTCAGGTATTTGGTATCGGAAGCCAGATTTTTTCTATTGGAGGACCGGTCATTTTGTACGGTATTTTCACAAGCTGGCTGCTGGGACTGGTGTACTGGATCTGGAAAATCCTGCAGTGATTTATGAATATCGCAGATGAAAAATGAATGGCATGGAGACGTGAAAAAAACAATAAAATACAAAAATACTTTTCCAATTTATACTGGATTTTCCCCTGAAAATATACTATCATGCTAGATGATGTATGTACCAAATGAAAGATAACTCACCCCTATAAGTGGTGAGTGATATAACAATAGATAAAGTAGGCGAGGGGATAAGTTGAACAACGATTTTTTTGGCACAGAGAAAATCTCAAAAATATTATTAAAAATGGCGCCTCCGGTCATGCTGGCACAGCTGATCCAGGCGTTATATAACGTGGTGGACAGCTTTTTTGTCGGCCGATATTCGGAGAGTGGTCTGACGGCATTCTCTATTATCTACCCGATTCAGCTTCTGATGATCGCGCTGGCGGTTGGAACCGGCGTGGGAATCAACACGGAAATGGCATACAACCTTGGAATCGGAAGAAAAAGAAGATCCGATGAGACGGCAGGTATCGGTACTCCGCTTGCCTTGTTGATGTGGCTGATTTTTGCGCTGGTATGCTTCTTTCTGATGCCGGCCTATGCCAGAATGAATACCTCTTCTGAGGAAGTCATTGCGATGGTAGTGCGTTACGGAAGAATTGTCTGCGTGCTCAGTATCGGACTGTTTCTGGAGAGTGTCTGGACGAAAGTGCATCAGGCAGAAGGAAATATGCGGACACCTATGATCGCGCAGATTGTTGGTGCAATCGTAAATATTGTGTTAGATCCGTTTCTGATCTTTGGATTGTGCGGACTGCCGAAAATGGGAATCGGTGGAGCGGCCACAGCGACGGTTGTGGGACAGATCGCAGCGGCATTGATCGTTATGAAAGGTGGATTTCGTAAGATTCCGGCGATTGTGGTATTTCCGCATCAGATCAAGCGTATTTACAAGCTGGGAATCCCTAATATTCTGATGCAGGCAGCCTACACTTTTTACATATTTGGCCTGAATCTGATCCTTGCGACTTTCTCAGATCAGGCGGTGACAGTACTTGGCTTGTATTATAAATGGCAGGCATTTTTCTTTATCCCGCTGGGAGCAATGCAGACCTGTATCGTGCCGGTGGTAAGTTACAACTTCGCAGCAGGCAAATACGAGCGATGCAAAAAGACATTGAAAGCAGCAATCGTATTTGGAATCGCGCTGATGATGATCGGTGTTGTTTTATTTGAAACCATTCCGGGACCGATGCTGCATGTATTTTCCCATGATCCGAAAGTTATCAGCATTGGGACCGTGGCATTCCGAATTATAGGAATCAGTTTTGTCCCATTGGTAAGCTCCCTGACGTTTCCGGTATTTTTCCAGGCGCTGGGGTATGCGGTAAAAAGTTCGATTCTGACGATAATCCGAACGGTATTTTTGTTTATCCCGCTGGCCTATCTGTTTTCAAGATTCGGACTGAATTATTTCTGGCTGACCTTCCCGGTGACGGATTCCATCACGACGCTGGCAGGATATCTGTTTTACCGTCAGTTTGTGAAAAAGACGATGTCAAAGACTGTTATGGAGTAAAAAAGCATGGGTAAAAAAATAGGAATCATATCCGATACGCACAACAAACTTCGACCGGAAGTGTTAGAAATATTGAAAAACTGTGATTGTATTTTACACGCGGGGGATGTGACAAAAGAAGAAATTCTTGACCAGATCCGCTTCCTTGGAAATCTGTACGTTGTGCGTGGCAATAACGACGGTGACTGGGCGAAAAATATTGCAAAAGTACTGAAATTTGAAATCGATGGCGTGCATTTTGTGATGGCGCATGAACGGCGGCATCTGATCGGACAGACAGAAGG
>CAVAFS010000359.1:0-3665 GCA_963587975.1 Bulleidia sp.
AATACATACAGATCTTTATTAGAAGTAGGAAAACAGCTGGAAAAAGAAGGCATTGAGTACGAAATCTTCCAGATCGGCGGAGAGCCGGTGCGTGACTGTCTCGGATGCGGACAATGTTCAGAAAAAGGATGTGTTTTTGACGATGATAAAGTAAACGAGTTTACTGCAAAAGCAAAAGAAGCAGACGGTTTTGTATTTGGCACACCGGTGTATTATGCACATCCAAGCGGACGGATCATGTCTTTCCTGGACCGCGCATTTTACAGCAGAGGAGCATCCTTTGCATTTAAACCGGGTGCATCGGTAGCAGTAGCACGTCGTGGTGGTACGACAGCATCTTTTGATGCGATGAACAAATATTTTGGAATCTGCCAGATGCCCGTGGCTGGTTCTACTTACTGGAATCAGGTTCATGGAGCAGTTCCGGGTGAGGCAGAAGAAGATGCCGAGGGTCTGCAGACCATGCGTAATCTTGCCAGAAACATGGCATGGATGCTGAAATGTTTTGAAGCAGGAAAGGCAGCAGGTGTGGCGTTACCGCAGACGGAACGTGATTACAAGACAAACTTTATCCGATAAATTGTCAAATATATGGCAGAGAGGCATACAGCGAATAAATCGGTAAAATGAGGACAGAAAATTATGGCTATATTAGGAATTGATCTTGGAACGACAAATTCATTAGGGGCTGTGTACCGTGATGGAAAAGTAGAATTGATTCCGAACCGGTTCGGATCATTTCTGACACCGAGTGTGGTGAGTGTGATGGAAGACGGCAGTGTTGTGACCGGACAGATCGCAAAGGAACGTCTGATCACACATCCTGAGGCTACCGCATTTTCTTTCAAAAAGAATATGGGAACAGAGCAGAAATACAATCTCGTTGGAAAGACATTTTTTCCGGAAGAATTATCCGGTTTTGTTGTCAGTGCGATTGTGGAGGATGCAAAGACTTATCTGGGAGAAGACATCGAGGATGTTGTCATTTCAGTTCCTGCGTATTTTCATGATAAACAGCGTGTGGCAACAAAACGAGCCGGTGCACTGGCTGGTGTGAATGTAAAAAGAATCGTGAATGAGCCGAGTGCGGCGGCGCTGGCCTCTTATTTTGACACGCAGACGGAACAGCTGTTTCTGGTATTTGACTTTGGTGGAGGAACACTGGATGTTTCCATAGTAGATTGTTTTGACACCATGGTGGAAATTCTTGCGGTTTCTGGGGATAACCATCTGGGTGGGGATGATTTCAATGAAGCCATTGCAGAAGGATTTTTAAAAGAGCATAATTTGAAACGTGAAAGTTTGAGTGATACGGAATATGCTATTTTACTTCGTCAGGCAGAGAAGTGTAAGATTGCGTTATCCACAGAACGGGAAGCAAAGTTGACGGCTGTATTTGGAGGACAGACGTATCAGAGTGTGTATACAAATGAACGGGTAATGCGGGAAAGCTCTGCGATATGGAAACGGATCCAGACCGTGCTGCGGCATGCGCTGAGGGACAGCCGGGTGGATCTGGAAGATATTGATGCAGTGATTCTGGCAGGTGGTTCCGGTAAAATGCCACTGGTGCAGTCCTATATGGAGCAGCTCTTTGATCAGACGCCAATGGTGACCGGATTCAGTGATCAGCTGATCGCCCGGGGACTGGGGCTGGTGTGTGGCGTGATGGAACGGAAAGATGAAGTGCGGGATTATATTTTGACAGATATTTGTCCATTTACGCTGGGGACCAGTGTAAATAATGAAGCAGATCCGAACCATCCGTACATGAGCGCCATTATCGAACGCAATACAATTCTTCCGTGTTCCAGAATACAGCGTTTTTATACGGCTGTGGATTACCAGAAGGAAGTGAAAATTGATATTTTGCAGGGGGAAGAACCCTATGCAGAAGACAATGTGCAGCTTGGTGTGATCACAACTCTGGTTCCGAAGAAAAAACGGGGCGAGGAAGCGGTGGACGTCCGTTTTACCTATGATATCAACGGAATTCTGGAAGCAGAGGTGACGGTTGTATCCACCGGAAAGCGCGTGACGAAAGTCTTGTCTCAGAACATGGATGAAAAAGAAATTGCAAAACGGATGCAGCAGCTTGAAAAATTGAAGGTGCATCCGAAAGATTTGACGGAGAATCAGTTGATTCTGGAACGATTACGGGCCGTTTATGAAGAAGCTTTGCCTGATACCAGAGAAATGCTCATGTATCATATCCGACAGTTCGAAAGCATTCTGGTGCTGCAGGATCCGCGCAGGATTCGGAAATACCGGGAGTTTCTTGAACGGATGATCACGTCATTAGAGCATTATGATCCATTTGAGGGAAAACTGGAATTCCCTGAGTGGAAAGATGACGATGATGGCGATGACGAAGAATAAGAAAATACAGACACTTTTGGAGGAAACAGTCAGATGTATGAATCAGAAGCGTATGAGATTTTACATATAAAACGGGGAAGTTCACAGGAAGAGATAAAGGAAGCCTATGCCAATCTTTCCAAACAGTATCATCCGGAGGAATATCCGGAAGAATTTCAGCGAATTCACGAAGCATATATGACGCTGCGAAGACGGAAGCGCGGACGCAGAGCAGAAAGCAGGAATCAGGAAGCGGAGCAGACACAAAATCCGGTGCAGGCAGAAGAAAAAATGATGGAAGATAGTTTGATGGAGTTGTCATCAGAAAATGACAATCATCAAGCTGTGTTGGAGGAAAATACAGAACGGGAATTTCAGAATGAAAATCCGGAACAAGAATACGATACAGAAGAACAGAGTGCAGATCAGTCAGGAGAGGAAGAATATCAAGAGCCTGCCCGGCAGGATTCTGCGCCGCAGTATGATTTTGATGAAGTAATTGAGGAAGATGAACGCAGGGACGAGCAACGGCTGATCTTACTGATTCAGAAAGCGTTGGTGGAGATGGAAATGCTGTTAAAACCACCGTATTGTGATAAATTTAAGATGTTTCAGCAGTTTTTCAAAAAGCCGGAGTATCAGACTGCATTAAAGCAGCCGGCTTTTATGGAAAATTTTGCGGATATGCTGGCAGAGAGTCATCTCAAACCAATGATTTATGACCATATAATTGAGTATTATCGATTCAGGGGGCTGAATCCGGAGGAGATGTATGAGGAAGCGGCGAAACTTTACTATGTGCTGGATAATAAGCGTGGCATGAAGAAAAAGAAAAAAGGATTCTGGCAGGGTGTTCTGCCGGTAGCTGCAATTGCGGGAATCCGTGCAGGTACAAGATCTGCGGAACCGGGAACCGGTGCAGGAAATCTGTTTGGCTTCCTGTTTGTTGTAGTGATTGTAATTGCATTGATGTTTATTTTATATCGTCAGTTATACAAGAATCATTCCAGTTTATTTGCACAGGCAATTGTGGCTGTATTGCTTACTGTCTCACAGTTTATTATATTAATGGGAGATTTTTATGCATCGCTGATGGGATCGGATGCAGGAACACTGCTTGCCGTTTTCCTGTTTTTGATGGGGGCCATCTGGCTGATCGGCATTGGAATAGCGGCAATCATTAAGAAGATAAGAAGACTGTCACACAGATAGAAAAAGTCAGTCTTTTTGTAGATGAAAGCAAAAAGACTGACAATTAAAAATAAAAACATAAAAATAACAGAAAAGTATTGACAAAACAATAGAGA
>CAVAFS010000360.1:0-3157 GCA_963587975.1 Bulleidia sp.
GGATAACAGAAAGAGAGTAAAAAAACTATGGTACAACAAATTATACATGATCCGTTGTTTTTAGCGCAGAAATCAGAACCGGCAACAAAAGAAGATCTTCAGGTTGGAAAAGACCTGCAGGATACACTGAAAGCGCACCGGGAAGGCTGTGTCGGAATGGCTGCAAATATGATCGGAGTAAAGAAGAACATCATTATTGTAAACATGGGATTTTTCGATGTGGTTATGTTTAATCCGGTGATCGTTTCAAAAAGCGGAGCCTATGAAACAGAGGAAGGCTGCCTGTCGTTAAGCGGTATTCGTAAAACGACAAGATTCGAAAACATTGAAGTAGAATATCAGGATTTTTCATGGAAAACGCAGCGTCAGAAGTTGTCTGGATGGACAGCACAGATTGTACAGCATGAGGTAGACCACTGTAATGGAATTCTGATATAAGTTAAAAATACCATCAAGTTTCACTAATGGAAGCTGATGGTATTTTTTGTGAGCAGATTAAATTTTTGTAACGTGAAAATCGCAGCAGTCATCGCCATTTGCCAGTGTTTTTGTACGATGCAGTTGACCACCTTCATTTCGATAGTTTCGCTCATCCATATTGCAGAGGCAGGGGACAAAATCAAAGCAATTTTCTCTTTTTCCAAGTTTGCAGATGCCACATTCCGTATAGGTGTTATAAAATTCATCAACACCTTTTTCGTACTGAAATTTCCAGTCAATCTCATAGGGAGAAGTCTGGCTGGCAATACTTTCTTTTATTTTTTTGTCCTGTACCGCATCGGTAAATAATGTACATTTTTTATTTTTGTGTACGCGCACCAGGAAAGGAGAGTCAAAAACGGCGGATACCATTTCATTGACAACTTCAGGATTTATTTTATCCGGGTTTGCTTTATGTAAAGAGAAAACAAATGCAGCAATGTACAGATTTACTTCCAGTGAACTGCCACCGATATCCGGAGTTCTTAAAAGCATTGCTTTGTATTCTCGTTTTACTGATTTCTTGTACAGTGCCATATTCATTTCCGGATAGATTGTAGAAAGTCTGGCCAAGGCCGGTTTGAAACACATCCATTCGATTGCTTTTGCGTAAATGCCATATTTTAGCATGAAAAATCATCTCCATAAGTTAATATATACTAATCAAAACTATAATACCACAAAATAACGCAAAATTATAGGATTTTTACTTAGCTGATAATAATTTCTTATATGACAGATCAATGGCAAATGCGCCCAGTGGAGCAGTAATTACAATTGCAAGAACTGCCACGGTAAGTACCGTATCTCCGCAGGAAAAACCCAATGCGAGCGGGATCCCGCCGATGGCTGCCTGAACCGTTGCCTTCGGTGTATAGGCCATCATAGTAAATAATCGTTCTTTCTTTTTGAGACTGGTTCCTAACAGACATATAAATACGCCAAACATTCTGAATACCAACGCACCAATAATAACAATAAAAGCCTTAGCACCGACTTTTCCAAGATATTCAATATTTACAGTTGCACCTACCAGCACAAACAGAAAAACTTCTGCCGCAACCCATAACTTCCCATATTTTACAGAAAGTCTTTTAGCAACAACATCCCGTTTTTTCTGTAATCCGATACCAATAAACATAATAGCTATCAATGCGGAAAATGTAATTGCGGTTGTCATTTTATCTTCGATCACTACAAGTAAGAATGAAATACTTAAAATGATCAGTACCTTTGACGTGTCACGGATGTGTACCTTTTTGAAGAAATATGCCAACAGAACACCAAGAGCCAGTCCTAGTGCAATTCCTAAAAATATGGAAATCGGAATATTTATGAACCTGAGTACGGAAGCACCTTCTCCCTGCATCATTCCAACGAATGTAGAAAACATAACGATCACATACACATCGTCAACGGATGCACCTGCAAGTATCAGTTGTGGAATTCCTTCGTTTACGCCATAGCCTTCATCCATTAGTTTGACCATTCTTGGAACCACAACAGCCGGTGAAACTGCTGCAAGTACTGCACCCATAATGGTGGCCTCCAATGTGGTCAATCCCATCAGTTTTGGTGCCAATAAAATCATACCAATCATTTCCAGTGACGCAGGAACAAAACACATAAGAACGGCAGGTCTTCCAATCTTTTTGAGCCCAGATAAATCCAGTCCAAGACCGGCTCTTGTGAGAATAATGATCAACGCTATTTTGCGGAGTTCTGCGGATATCCCAAGAATACTATGATCCAACAAATTAAAACCAAACGGTCCTAAAACAATACCGGTAATTAACATTCCGAGCAGGCTTGGCAATTTGATTTTTTTGCAGATCCATCCCATGAACATTCCCAAAATTAAAATCAACGAGATACTTAATAACATAAAATTCCTCCTTATATACGCAGAAAAAGCCGACACTTTCTGCGTTGATTCATGCGCAGAAGTCATCAGCTTTCATAAGCGGTTTAAGTAAATTTATTACTTAGGGAGAACGTCATTCCCTTTATAGTCCTTGGAAAGGATAGCACACTAACCACTATTTTGCAAGGAAAAATCAATCAATTTTTTAGAGCTTTACATTTGGATTTGTATACTGGCCGTGCTTTTTGGTATTCTTTCCGTATTGAATTGCAAATTTAGGACAATTATGTAGACATCCAAGACACATTACACATTTATCCTTAATCCAGACGGGTTTTTTGTTCTGAATTTCAATAGCCTGTACAGGACATTTTTTCGCACATAATCCGCAGCCGATGCAGTTATCCATTACAGAAAAATGTACTGTTTTCCGTGACCTATTATTATAAATAGGCTGAGCAAACCATTTGGTAATGAATTCAGGTGTCTGATGTGCCATATGCCGGTTTGTATGACGTTCACTAATATGGTGAATGATATTTTCGATTTCGATTTCTGTATTTTTGCTGAATTTTGCTATTTTTTCCGGTGTAGAAAGGTCAAAAATCGGTGTCCAGGTATCAGGCATTCGAACGGAATAGTATGCATTGATTTTGTGGTCGCGAATCGATTTGCTTGCCATGTTCCCGATTGCGCCGGGAATCGTACCATATGTAGCAATAAAATACAGGTAATCCGTCTGAAAAGAAGTTTTTTCTAAAAATTCTTTTACAATGCTTGGTAATCCCCAAAAATAAGTTGGTGATATAATAC
>CAVAFS010000361.1:0-2751 GCA_963587975.1 Bulleidia sp.
TGTTATACTCTACTGCCCGTTGTTAGGATGTATTCTATCATATCTTCTGTAATTTTGCAAACGATGCGAACATTTTCTTTGTGCCAACATTGTCAAAATTTACAGTCACTTCATAGTCTCTTCCGCCGGACACGATCTGCGTCACCACTCCCTCTCCAAACTTACTGTGGCGCACCCGATCTCCTTCTGAATAAGACAGCGTTCCGAGGTTTGCTCCACCGCCAAACTGCTGTGGCTTTTTCTGTCCAAATCCGTAAGATTTATAGTAATCCATGCCTCCCGCCGGTTTTGCGGATGCTCCGCCGCTTCCATACGGTTTTCGGGCAAAATTCTGTTTCACTGCGCCGAAATCTTTGATCGGATCTTCCTTGCGTGGACGCTCTTCCCGCACCTGTCCGTTTAACAGACTCTTTGGAATCTCTTTTACAAAACGGGACACTTTATGATACTGTGTCTCACCTCTTGTCATGCGCATACGGGCACTGGTCAGGGTCAGATGTTCCCTTGCTCTCGTAATTCCAACGTAACACAGGCGGCGTTCCTCTTCCACCTCCGTCGGATCATCCGAAGTGATCGTCATATAACTTGGGAACAGTCCGTCTTCCAGGCCCGCCAGATACACATTCGGGAATTCCAGACCTTTCGCGCTGTGCAGCGTCATCAGCACCACATAATCACTGTTTTCTTCCAGACTGTCAATATCTGCGATCAGAGCCACTTCTTCCAAAAATCCGCTCAGCATCGGATGTTCCTCATTTTCCTCATAAGCTACGATCTTGCTGATCAATTCGTCGATATTTTCAATACGAGCTCTGGCTTCGTCGGTGCCTTCCGCATCCAGCTCTGCCACATAGCCGGTATCTTCTATGATCTCATCCATCAACTGCTCCAGACTGATATACGGCAGTTTACTGCGCAGCGTCTGGATAAAGGTAACAAATGGACGAATTTTTGTCGCTGTGGCCTTACTTAAGGTTGGAATTTCTTCCGCCTGTTTCAAAGCCGCATAAAAACTCATACCGTTTTCATCCGCATAATCCTGTACTTTCGCAATGGTCGTTGCACCGATCCCGCGTTTTGGCACGTTGATGATTCGTTTTACCGCCAGATCATCCTGTGCGTTATCAATGGTTTTCAGATAACTCAGCAGATCCTTGATCTCTTTTCTGGCATAGAAGTTTACACCGCCCACGATCTTGTACGGAATATTTTCCCTGACAAAACGTTCCTCCAAAAGTCGGGACTGCGCATTGGTACGATACAGCACCGCACTGTCGCCATAGGAAAAAACACCTTTCCGAACAAAAGAGTTTATGCTGTGCGCAATGTACTCCGCCTCATCATAAGCAGTATCAAAATCCCTGCAGTCAATTTTGTCCCCGGCTGCCTGCTGGGTCCAGAGTTCTTTGGACTTTCTGCCAACATTATTTTTGATCACCGCATTGGCCGCATCCAGAATATTCTGCGTAGAACGGTAATTTTCCTCCAGTTTGATGACTTTTGCATCCGGGAAATACTGTTCAAAATTCAAAATATTGTGAATATTGGCTCCGCGGAATTTATAAATGGACTGATCATCATCACCAACCACACAGAGATTGCGGTATTTGGACGCAAGCAGACGCACCAGCTCAAACTGCGCCGTATTCGTATCCTGATACTCGTCCACCATGATATAGCGCAGACGCTCCTGATAAGAATCCAGCACCTCCGGATCTGCTTTAAATAATTCCACGCACTTCATGATCAGATCATCAAAATCCAGCGCATTGTTTTTCTTTAACGTCTGCTGATATTCCCGGTAAACCTGAGCCTGCTTCTGTTTTGCATAGTCCCCGGCAGCCCGCAATGTAAACTCCTCCGGCGAGATCAGCTCATTTTTTGCATTGGAAATCACATTCAGCAGCGCACGCTCCTTCGTCTGCTTCGTATCGATCTGCAGGCGCTTGCACACTTCCTTCATCACCGTTTTCTGATCATCCGAATCGTAAATCGTAAAACGGTTATCATAGCCAAGACGGTCAATGTATCGGCGCAGGATTCGCACACAGCTGGAGTGAAACGTAGATACCCAGATACTCTCGGAACCGAATCCCACCAGGTTATCGATACGCTCCCGCATCTCTGCCGCCGCCTTATTTGTAAAGGTGATCGCCATGATGTGGTATGGATTCACCCCTTTTTCCTCTATCAGATAAGCAGTTCTGTGCGTCAGAACCCTCGTTTTTCCGGAACCGGCCCCCGCCAGTACCAGCACCGGTCCTTCCGTCTGAAAAACCGCTTCCTGCTGCTGTGTATTCAGCAAATCGTATCTGCCCATATTGCCTCCATCTGTCTCTTATTTTTCATCGAACATATTTTCTAATCTTGTGCTATCATATCATACGAAACGCAGATGCGTCAACCGCTCCCCGAATCCGCCCAATATATTTTTTATCCCTATCAATACTATTGAAAAAATCTGCTTTTTATATGCGTTTTGTCCATATCCTTGATTCTAATTATCCATATCTTTCTCATGTTTTTCCATGTATCATAGACTTACAGAAACAAGCAAAATCACTATTTTCAAACAAATTCAGGAGGATATTTACAATGGCAAAAGTACTTGCGCTTTCCTTTGGACGTAAAATGTCCAATACAGACGTAATGTTAAAAGAAGTACTGAAAAAATGCGAAGAAGCCGGCCACGAGATCAAATTTATGAGACCGGATGACCTTGAGATCAAACCATGTATCGGATGTTGCGGC
>CAVAFS010000361.1:2761-3625 GCA_963587975.1 Bulleidia sp.
TAGGAATCATGTCCGGCAGAACAAACGGAACCTGCGTATTCAAAGACGATTTCCATCTGGTAGAAGACGCTTATTATGACGCAGATGCTGTCATCATCGGATCCCCGGTTTATGAGACATCTCCAAGCGGTACCTTTAAAACATTCTGCGACCGTTTTGGCCCGTCCCACGATCTGGCTTTCCTGACCGAGGCAAAAAAAGACCGTATCGCACAGGGCAATGATCTCCTTCCGGACGAAAGAGTATTCAAACCGCGTGTAGGCGCACTGGTTGGTGTCGGTGGAGCTATGACCGAAAACTGGACCATTATGACCATTCCGATCATGTACGAATCCATGATGTCCGCAGGTGTAGACGTTATTGATACTCACGTATATTACGGTGCTATGGCAGTCGATCACGTTCTTGGAGTTCCGGAGCAGATGGAGCGTATGGACGAAATGGCACAGCACATCATTGACGCACTGGCTGCACAGACAGAGGAAGAACGTACCAAATGGCGCGGTGCTTCCAATTATGCCTGTCCGGTCTGCCATCAGAGCATGGTTCGCGTGACACCGGGTACTGATCTGGTAGAGTGTGCAATCTGTGGTATCAATGGAAAAATCGAGATGGTAGACGGAAAAACTACTTATACCTTCTCAGAAGAAGAACAGCTTCGTTCCAGAATGAACTATGGTGGAAAATTAGAGCACAGAAATGAGATTGCACATGGTGCAATGACACAGAAACAGACAGAAAATCTGGCTGAATTGAAGAAACCGTACTTACATATCGGCGAGTAAATCTTGTTTAGGTATGGCTTAAAAATTTACTACTTTAAGTTTTGATAAGACCTCCTGTAATTTTGTCTCGGTCGCTACC
>CAVAFS010000362.1:0-4874 GCA_963587975.1 Bulleidia sp.
ATTCTATATATTACAGGAAAGCAATGGGATTTTCAAGGGATTGTTGCGGAAAAAAGAGGTTCTATCTATCAGATTGTCCGAATATATATGTATAACAGAAAAGAATTGTGACAGAAAATATGGGAAATAAAAATCCAAAACAATAGAGGGAGGAAGAAAAATGGAACGAACCGAAGGAAATAACAGAATTGTATTAAAGGTGCTGAGTACCTTGCTGATCATGTACATAGTAACGGGAGCAGCGTTGTTTTTGCTGGCGTTTCTTCTTTATAAAATGGAACTGACGGAAAATATCGTGACCATTGGCATCATGGTGATCTACGTGGTGTCGGGACTGCTGGGTGGAATTATCATTGGAAAAAGAATGAAGACCAGGCGTTTTTTATGGGGAATTGTGATGGGAGCAGCATATTTTCTGGTGTTGATGATCGGATCTGTGCTCATGAACCGGGGACTTACTTCGGACGGACTGCATATGGCAATGACGCTGCTGATGTGCATGGGAGCCGGAATGATCGGTGGAATGGTGAGCTAGATAAAGAGAGCCAGTTCACACGCGCCATTCGCAAAACGCACTTTCAGTGCTTCCACGCTGTTGCACAGCTTTTTTTGCTCATAAAATGGCGCTTCCTTCATCACTATGTATTCAGATAACTCCTCATGCAAGCATGATCGTTATCTGTGATACATGTGATGAGTGAACTGGGGATATAAAAAAAGACTTCCTTTATAGTGGAAAATATGATATACTTCTGACATATGTAAGAAGAAAGGAGATTTCGGAAGATGAAACACGTAAAAACATTAAATACAAAAAGATTACAGAACACAGTTAAAAAAGGCGGATGCGGTGAGTGCCAGACATCATGCCAGTCTGCTTGCAAAACTTCCTGTACAGTAGGAAACCAGAGCTGCGAGCACAAATAAGAAAAAATAAGTAAATGATACACAAAGGGCCGTATGCTAAGGCATGCGGTCATTTGCACGTTTAAAGGAAAATCACCATTTACAAAAAGTGGGAGTTTCCACTTAGACTTAAGATGAAAACAGCAGCACTTTGCGCTGATTTTAATATAGAAAATAGAAAGAGAGGAACTACATTTGGTTCACCAGTATAAAAATAATTGTTATAACATTGTTCTTGATGTAAACAGTGGTGCGATCCATGTGGTAGATGATGTCTCCTATGATGTGATCGCTCTGTACGAAGATCACACTCCGGAGGAGATTGTGGCAGAACTGTCCGGAAAATACAGTGAAGCAGAAGTAAAAGAGGCCTGTGAGGAGGTCGCTTCCCTGGAAAAAGACGGAGAACTGTTTACAAAAGACGAATACGAAAATTACATTATGGACTTTAAGAAACGTCCGACAGTTGTAAAGGCACTTTGCCTGCACATTGCACACGACTGCAACCTGGCCTGTCGCTACTGCTTTGCAGAAGAAGGCGAATATCATGGTCACAGAGAACTGATGAGTTATGAGGTCGGAAAGAAAGCACTGGATTTCCTGATCGAAAACTCCGGAAGCCGTCGTAATCTGGAAGTAGATTTCTTCGGTGGCGAGCCTCTGATGAACTGGCAGGTTGTCAAAGATCTGGTAAAATACGGCAGAGAGCAGGAAAAGCTGCATGACAAGAAATTCCGTTTTACACTGACCACAAATGGTGTATTGCTGAACGATGAAGTGATGGAATTTGCAAACAAAGAGATGGGCAACGTGGTTCTCAGTATCGATGGAAGAAAAGAAGTACACGATCACATGAGACCGTTCCGCAACGGAAAAGGAAGCTACGATATGATCGTACCGAAATTCCAGCAGTTTGCAGAGAGCCGCAATCAGGACAAGTATTATGTCCGCGGTACATTTACTCATTACAACCTTGATTTTGCTGATGATGTCCTTCATCTGGCAGACCTCGGTTTTAAGCAGATTTCCGTTGAACCGGTAGTTGCAGAGGATTCTGAGGAGTATGCACTCCGTGAGGAAGACCTGCCGAAACTGTTTGCGGAATATGACAAGCTTGCCGCTGAAATGGTAGAAAGAAAAAAAGCCGGAAAGGATTTCAATTTCTTCCATTTTATGATAGATTTAGAGGGTGGTCCATGCGTGGCAAAGAGATTATCCGGATGTGGTTCAGGTACCGAGTATCTGGCAGTTACACCGTGGGGTGATTTCTATCCTTGCCATCAGTTTGTAGGAAATGAAGAATTCCTGATGGGAAATGTCTGGGACGGCGTAAAACGTACCGACATTCGGGATGAATTCAAGTGCTGTAACGTTTATGCAAAAGAAAAATGCAGAAACTGTTTTGCAAGATTCTATTGCAGCGGCGGATGTGCGGCAAACTCCTATCATTTCCATGGACATATCAATGATGCATATGATATTGGCTGCGAACTTCAGAAAAAGCGTATTGAGTGTGCAATCATGATCAAAGCGGCAGAAGCTGAGATGGAGGTAGAAGGATGAAGAAGAAAAAAGGAGTCGTAGTCTTTCTGGTAATGATCATTGCGATGTTACTGCTTGGCTACTATTCTTACGGTATTGTAAAGGGTACCGCGGCAAAGGACAATGAGAAAGGCGTAAAACTCGGCCTTGACCTTGCGGGTGGTGTCAGCATTACATACCAGGTAAAAGGTGATGAGACACCATCATCAGAAGACATGAGTGACACGGTATACAAATTGCAGAAACGTGTCGAGACTTACAGCACAGAGGCAGAGGTTTACCAGGTAGGCGATAACCGTATCTCCGTAGAAATTCCGGGTGTATCTGATGCTAACGAGATTCTGGAAGAACTTGGAACACCTGGAACACTGGAGTTCAAGACACCGGATGGAGAGACATTCATGACCGGTGATATGGTGGAAGATGCGCAGGCAACTACGCAGAGCAGTTCAACCACTTCAAGCAGTGAATATGTGGTTCAGCTGAAACTGAATGAGGAAGGCGCAGAAATTTTTTCCGAGAAAACAGGGGAATATCTGAATCAGGTATTACCAATCTACTATGATAATCAGTGCATCAGTTATCCGACAGTACAAAGCCAGATTACAAATGGTGAGGCTGTTATCAGTGGTATGAGCAGCTATGAGGACGCAGAAGCACTTGCTTCCCAGATCCGGAGCGGTGCGCTGAAACTGGAACTGGAAGAGTTACAGTCTGAGGTTGTTGGAGCAAAACTTGGTTCCCAGGCTATCAAGACAAGTATTATCGCAGCAATTATCGGTATCCTGATCATCATTGCATTTATGCTGATCGCATACCGCATTCCGGGACTGGCAGCATCTATCGCACTGCTGATCTATACTGGTATCGTGCTCGCAATTTTACATTTGTATCATATTACACTGACGTTACCAGGCATCGCTGGTATTATCTTGTCCATTGGTATGGCGGTGGATGCGAACGTTATTATTTTCGCACGTATCCGTGAGGAAATCGCAGCTGGACATACAGTTGCACAGTCTATTGACACTGGATTTAAGAAAGCATTTTCCGCAATCTTTGATGGAAATATTACCACATTGATCGCGGCAGCTGTACTTGGTCTGCGTGGATCAGGTACGGTAAAAGGTTTTGCGGCTACACTGGCTATCGGTATCGTATTCTCCATGTTTACGGCATTGGTAATCTCCAGATGGCTGGTAAAAGCCCTGTACGGACTTGGATTCCAGGATAAGAAATTCTACGGTGAGAAGAAAGAGCGTAAGAGCGTGAACTTCCTTGGAAAACGTGGCTTATTCTTTGGAATTTCACTGGCCGTGATCGTAGCCGGATTTGTAGGCATGGGTGCTCACAAAGCAGGTGACGGACAGGCCTTAAACTTCAGTATGGAGTTTAAGGGCGGTACATCTACCACGGTCGCATTTGATAAAGATTATACGATTGAAGAGATTGATGATCAGATTGTTCCTTACGTAGAAGAAGTAACAGGCGACGCAAATGTACAGACACAGAAAGTGGCAGACAGCAATTCTGTTATCATCAAGACCAGAACGCTGGATCTGGATGAGCGTGAACAGCTGGCTACTGCAATGGAAGAGAATTTCAACGTCCAGGAGAGTGATATTACATCCACAAATATCAGTTCTACGATTAGTAGCGAGATGAAGAGTGATGCAATCGTAGCAGTAGTCATTGCGACGATCTGTATGCTGATCTATATCTGGTTCCGCTTCAAAGATATCCGTTTTGCAAGCAGCGCGGTTATCGCTCTGGTACACGATGTACTTGTAGTATTAGCATTTTATGCATTATCCCAGACCTCTGTGGGCAGCACATTCATTGCCTGCATGTTGACTCTGGTAGGTTACTCCATCAATGCGACCATCGTTATCTTTGACCGTATCCGTGAGAACCTTGCACTGGAGAGCGGACGCAGAGATACAGATCTGAAAGAGGTTGTAAACAAGAGTATCACACAGACATTGTCACGAAGTATCAATACATCCCTGACAACATTCATCATGGTATTTATGCTGTTCATTCTCGGTGTATCTTCTATCCGTGAATTTGCAGGACCTCTGATGGTGGGCGTTATCTGCGGTGGATATTCTTCCGTATGCATCACAGGCGCACTGTGGTATGTATTTAAGACAAGATTTTCTAAGAAGAAAAAATAAGAAAATCCTAAGAGTACGTTCGTTGTTTCTTCCTGGGTGTACTTCTTGCTTTAATTGCAGTACGGTAATAGAACTCAAAAAGAGACAGTAGTTGTAGAAATGCAGCTGCTGTCTCTTTTTATGCAAATGTGACAAGTTTTTAGAGAAAAAAAGATAAAATCTTGTTGTAACCATGGAAGTTACAAAAATTCCTAGTAATTTACTAAAAAATAGTGTATGATAGGTTTCGGTTAAGGAAGATTCGTTGAT